>NZ_LAVM01000097.1:0-19435 GCF_001083815.1 Nocardiopsis sp. SBT366
TCGTCGGCAGCGTCAGATGTTTAAAAGAGACAGCAGTGATCCCCGTGCCGAACCCCCACGACACCTTCCCGGGAACGACACACGACCGCCCCCTGCCGTACTCGGCAGGGGGCGGTCGTGGGCTCACCGGCCAACTAGAGGTCGACCGGGGTCACCCTGCCGTTGTCCACGTCGTAGATCGCGCCGGCCACCGGCAGGCCCTTGGGCAGCAGCGGGTGGTGCCGGATGCGCTCGAGGTCGTGCTGGAGCGCGCCCAACTGGTCCTTGTTGGTCTTGAACTCCAGGCTGCGCGTGTCCACCCCGTAGTCGTTCAGGATGAGGTCGTGGACGACGTCGTCGTTCTCCACGGACGCCATCTTGCACTTGGTGTGCGGCAGGATCAGCACACGCTCGACACCCAGCAGGTACACGGCGAGAACCAGAGTACGCAGGGTGTCGTCGGTGACCCGGGCGCCCGCGTTGCGCAGGATCTTGGCGTCGCCGGGCTCGAGGCCGAGCATGTCCAGCGGTTCGATCCTGGAGTCCATGCACGTCACGAGGGCCAGGCCTCTCGCTGCCAACGGCTTGAGGCCGTCGAGTGAGAAGTCGGCGGCGTAGTCGGCGTTGGCGCCGAACACGTCGTCGAAGACCCCGGGGGGAGGGGTGGCGTGGGTGCTGTCGCTCACTTTTGGTGACTCCCTGTGTCGTTTGGGTGCATGGACTCTCGTGCACACAGATAAGCACATCCGCGCGCACGTGTGGTCACGTCGTACTCAGGCCCCTGATCCCGGAGGGGTGATTCCGGAGTCGGTCTGGGCACTGCCGACCGTGGCGACCGCACTGGTCAGGGCCTCGCCGGAGCCGTCCCTGCGCTCGGTCAGGTCCGGCAGGCGGACCGGCTTCCCGTCGGCTCGTGAGGCACGGGCCGGGGCGCGTCCCACCCACGCGAACATCAGGGTGTCCTCGCCCTTCAGGTAGCGGTGGCAGCGCACCCCACCGGTGGCCCGTCCCTTGGAGGGATAGGCGGCGAACGGGGTGACCTTGGCCGATCCGGGCTGGGTGCCGTCCAGGGCTTCGCCGCCGCCGGACACGGTCACCACGAGCGAGTCCTCGGGGCTGGGCACCGCGCCGAACCACAGCACACGGGCCTCCTCGGAGAGTCTCACCCCTGCCACGCCGCCCGCCTGGCGGCCCTGCGGTCGGGCGGTGGAGGCCGCGAAACGCAGCAGCTGCGCCTCGGAGGTGATGAAGACCAGGTCCTCGTCCCCCGTGGACAGCTGGGTGACGCCGATCACGCGGTCGTCGTCCTTGAGCGAGATGATCTCGAAGTCGTCCTTGTTCGGCGGGAAGTCGGGTGCGACCCGCTTGACCACGCCGCCGACGGTGCCCACGACGAATCCGGGTCCGGAGGTGTTCATCGACACGATCGACACGACCCGTTCGCCTTCTTCGAGCTGGACGAACTCGCCGACGTCCAGTCCGGCGGCCAGCGGCGGACGCTCGGGTTCGCCCTCGCCGTCGACCGGGAGCTCCGGCAGCTCCACGACCGGAACGCGGATCATCCGGCCCAGGTCGGTGACCAGACCGATGTCCGAACGCGAGGTGGTCGGGACCGAGACCTCGATCGCGTCGTGCTTGGCGCGCAGGCCCGTGTACACGCGCGGCGGGGTCGCCCCCTTGGTGCGGCCGACGTGACCGTCGACGCCGAACAACACGTGGCAGGGCTGGTCGGCCATCTCCAGCGGGATGACGGCGGCGCGGGCCGCCCCGTCGCTCTCGCGCAGCTGCGTGCGGCGCGGGGTCGCGAACTTCTTCGAGACGTCGTTGAGCTCCTTGGAGACCACCCGGCGCAGCTTCTTGTCCGACTCCAGGATGGAGGTGAGCTCCTCGATCTCCAGGTCGAGCTTGTCCCGCTCGGTCTCCAGCTCCAGCCGGTCGAAGCGGGTGAGGCGGCGCAGCGGGGTGTCGAGGATGTAGCGCGCCTGGATCTCGGACAGGTCGTAGGCGCCCATCAGGGACTCGCGCGCGGCGGCGGTGTCGTCGGCCTCGCGGATGAGCGCGATGACGCGGTCGATGTCGAGCAGGGCGACGAGCAGACCGGCGACCAGGTGCAGGCGCTCCTGGCGCTTCTTGCGGCGGTGCTCGCTGCGGCGGCGGACCACGTCGATGCGGTGGTTGACGTAGACCTCGAGCAGTTCACGCAGGCCCAGGGTCTGGGGCTGGCCGTTGACCAGGGCCACGTTGTTGATGCCGAAGGTCTCCTCCATCGGCGTGAGCCGGTAGAGCTCCTCAAGGACCGCCTCGGGGTTGAACCCGTTCTTGAGCTCGATGACCAGGCGCAGGCCCTGGTTGCGGTCGGTGAGGTCCTTCAGGTCGGAGATGCCCTGGAGCTTCTTGGACTGCACCAGCTCCTTGATGCGGCTGATGACCTTCTCGGGGCCGACGCTGTAGGGCAGCTCGGTGACGACCAGGCCGGTGCGGCGTGCGGACACCTTCTCGATCGCGACGGTGGCGCGGGTCTTGAAGGTTCCGCGGCCCTTGCGGTAGGCGTCGCGGACGCCGTCCAGGCCGACGATGGTGCCGCCGGTGGGCAGGTCGGGGCCGGGGACGAACTCGGTGAGCTCCTCCAGGGTGGCCTCGGGGTTGGCGATCAGGTGGCGGGCGGCGGCGATCACCTCGCCCAGGTTGTGCGGGGCCATGTTGGTGGCCATGCCGACGGCGATGCCGGACGCGCCGTTGACCAGGAGGTTGGGGAAAGCCGCCGGTAGGACCTCGGGTTCGGTCTCCTGACCGTCGTAGTTGGGCTTGAAGTCGACGACGTCCTCGTCGATGGACGACACCAGGAGTTCGGCGGCACTGTCCAGACGGGCCTCGGTGTACCGCATGGCGGCCGGGGCGTCGTCGCCGCCCAGGGAGCCGAAGTTGCCGTGGCCGTCGACCAGCGGGACGCGCATGGCGAAGGCCTGGCTCAGACGGACCAGGGCGTCGTAGATGGCGGAGTCGCCGTGGGGGTGCAGCCGACCCATCACCTCCCCGACGACGCGGGCGCACTTGACGTGGCCGCGGTCGGGCCGGAGGCCCATCTCGTTCATCTGGTACAGGATGCGCCGTTGGACCGGCTTCATGCCGTCACGCGCGTCGGGTAGCGCGCGTTGGTAGATCACCGAGTACGCGTACTCCAGGAAACTGCCGCGCATCTCCTCGGAGACGTCGATGTCGATGATCTTCTCGGCGAGATCCTCGGGGGGACGGGAAGTAGTACGGGCCATGTCCGTAATTCTGGCCTGTGCCAGGGACTGAAACGTACCGGGACGCGTGGTTGGGCGTGTGTGAGTCGCGCGACTGGGGGGTTTCGCACCGTCTTCGCCACGGTTTTCCGTCCCCTGAGGACCCGGGGACGGAGAACCCGATTCGCGTGTCGAGGGTGTGCCTCCCGCCGCGCGCCCGGTCACGGGAGGGGGCGCGGCGGGAGGGACCGTCAGCCGGTGGTCACGGCGGTCTCCCCGGCGGGGACCTCAAGCGAGGTGCCGTCGGAGAAGGAGACGGTGAGCGGGCTCGTGCCCGGGTTGAAGGCGGTGTACGTGCTGGTCCCGTCCTTGTCGAACACGGCGTAGTGGGCGGTGTCGGCGGTCACGGACACGTCCACGGTGCCGAGCTCGGCGAGGGTGGAGACCCACTGGTAGGTGTGCGGCTTGGAGCCGCCCGCCTCGGGTTCGTAGGTCTGCCACTGCTCCTCGAACATCCGCAGGGCGTCCTCGCCGTCGGAGAGCGCGCGGTGCGCCCAGTGGATGTCCCGCCAGATCTCCGGCTCCCCGCCGAGCTTGTCCACGAGTGACTCGTAGATCACCCCGGCGTGCTCCGGGTCGTGCCCCAGGTAGAGGGAGCCAGCGGTGATGGGCAGGTAGTTGATGCCGTAGTGCTCCTCGTGGCCGCCGTCCCACCAGATGCGGTAGTCGCCGCCGTCGCCCCAGACCATGCCCACGACGTCCTCGGGGTAGTCCTCGGGGAAGGTGTCCCCGCCGGCGTTCTGCCAGTAGCGGGCGATGGTGGAGGCCTGGGTGGTGTGGAGGTAGACACCGAGGTCACGCAGCTCCTCGTCGCCGGTCAGCGCGCCGAAGTGGGCGGTGGCGGCGGCGAAGTGCATGCCCTCGGAGGAGGACTCCTGGTTGTTGCCCGCCGCGAACCCGGCGTGGCCGGAGGCCCAGCCGTGCCCGGCGTAGGGGGAGAAGGACCGCAGGCGGGGGAACATCTCGCCGTCGGTTCCCGCCACGTCCTGGACGAGCAGGCGGATCATGCCTCCCCAGGCGTCCTCGTCGGCCCAGTCGCGATCGTAGCGGGCGACAACGGCTGCGGCCGAGACGAAGTAGCCGTAGTGGAAGTCGTGGTCGTTGAGTTCGGTGGCGGCCCCGAAGCTGTCGGGGAAGCCGAGCATGGTGCCCCACTCCTCGTCGTAGTGGAACTGACGGGTGCCCCCGGCGGTCAGCCAGTCCTCCAGGCGCTCCTGGACCAGGGCGAGGAGTTCGTCGCGGGCCTCGGTGTGGCCGATGGAGTCCGCGATGGGGATGAGCTGGGCCAGGCGGCCCATGGCCTTGCCGTCCCAGTAGGTGTCGCCGGGCTCGGGGAAGAGCTCCTCCTCCGCGAGGACCTCGTCGATCAGGGAGGCCAGCCGGTCGTGGTCCGCGGCGTCGACGGTGGGCAGGCTGGGCATGATGCCCTGCGTGGTCAGCTCGGTGGTGAAGGAGGCGCCCTCGGAGACCTTCATCTCACCGCGGGGGGAGGCGTAGGTGAGGTCGGTGAGGTCGCCCGTGACATTGGCCCACTGGTGGGGGTACAGGGCGGTGAGGGTTCCGGTCTCCTCGCCCTCCCTGGCCTCGGTCTCCAGCTGGTAGGTGCTGGTGAGGGTGGACGCCGCCTCGTCGTAGTCGTACTCCACGACGGAGCCGGTGACGAAGGAGTGGGCGTAGGGGGCGAAGACGTCCAGGTCCTCGGGTGAGGGCAGGACGGCCACCGAGTAGTACCCGTCGTCCCCGGTGTCGGCGGTGAGGGTGTCACCGGAGACGCTCCAGGGCGAGTCGGAGGGCGAGAACAGGGCGTAGTGCCTGCCGTTGACGGTGGCGCCGACGGTGGAGCCGTCCTCGTGCCAGATCTCGGGGGTGCCCGAGAAGGTCACCTCGGCCCCGGCGCCGTCGGTCTCGGCGTAGGCGAAGGGGAGGCCCTGGCCGATGGTGACCCGGAGCTGGGCCCCGCCGCCCTCCCACTGCGCGGTGACCGTCCAGTCGCCGCTGTCGGCGGTGCGGGTGTCCGGGGAATCCAGACCGGCCGCGCCGAGTGTGAGGTCGGAGACGGCGGTGTACTCGTACTTGAGGTCGTCGCCGACCATCTGGTGGGAGTCGGGGTAGCCCATGTCGAGCCCGCCCTCGTGGGGCTTGTAGCTCAGGGGGTGCGCGAAGAGGTTCTCTCCGTGGGGGTTGTCGGGGTAGCGCTGGAAGATCAGCGATGACCACCACTCGTTCGTGGGGGCCGGACCGGTGTGGTCGTCGGTGACCTTGGGCGCGACGGGAGCGCCGTTGAGGTCGGAGGGGCCGGAGGCGCCCGCGGGGAGCGTGGTGGTGTAGCTGCCGGAACCGACCGGGACCTCGGCCGCGCTGTCGGCGGAGACCGGTGTGGCCGGTGTGGCGCCGGTGACCGCGAGCGTCGCGCCGCCGACCACGAGGGCGGAGGCGGCGGCCAGCAGACCAAGGGAGGTCCGGGTCCGCGGGTGCGCGTGTCGGGGGGATCGGGGGAGGAAACCGCTGGTGGGGCGGCCTCGTGGTTGCGCCATCGTCTGCCTTCCGTGCTTCTCTCGGGGGAGCCCACGTAAGCGGGAGCGCTCCCATTGCTGGGAGACATGAGCCCTGGCGTCGAGTGTTCAGATGACACTCGGTGAGCGCAATGCCACATAACTGGAAAGTTTCCATTCTGTTACCAACGCGGCCTCCGCGGATCCCGGAACCCGGTTCCCGTACGTACGCGCTGCCCCGGACGAGGTTCCGGCGCAGCAGGCGCCTCACCTCCGTCGACCGCTCAGATCCGCTCGGAGGGAGCGGGAGGGGCGGTGCCTCGAGGAGGAACGGGGAGCTCCCGAACGCCGCCGAGACCGCGGAGCGCCGACGGTGCGCCGGAGCCGCCACGCGAGAGAACGAGCCCTGGCGCGTCGCGGTCTTGCGCGCGGGCCCCTGAGAGTTCGGACACGGAGCCTTCGCGCGAACCCACACCCACGGGCCCGCGGGACAGTCGCACCTGTGGACAACCGCGTCCATCCCCGCGGCCTCTGGTACCAAGGAGTCATGGCCACTCCCACCCCGCCTGACGTCCCCGCCCCCGTCACCGACGCACCGACCGCCACCGGCTCGGCATCGCCCGCCGCCACCGGCGGTGCCCTGCGTGAACGCGCCGAGGGGCACCTGCGCGCCCTCGCCGGAGAGTCCGCGCGCCTGCGTGAGGACCAGTGGACCGCCATCCACGCGCTGGTCGCCGAACAGCGCCGGGCACTGGTCGTCCAGCGCACCGGATGGGGCAAGTCGGCGGTGTACTTCGTGGCCACCGCCCTGCGCCGGGCCGAGGGAGCCGGGCCCACGGTCATCGTCTCCCCGTTGCTCGCGCTGATGCGCAACCAGATCGCCGCCGCAGAGCGCGCCGGTATCCGCGCCCGCACCATCAACAGCTCCAACACCACCGCATGGGAGTCCACCTACGCCGAGGTCTCCCAGGGTCTGGTGGACGTGCTCCTGGTCAGCCCCGAACGGCTCAACAACCCGGAGTTCCGGGACCGCGTCCTGCCCGAACTCGCCGCGGGGGCGGGCCTGGTCGTCATCGACGAGGCGCACTGCGTCTCCGACTGGGGCCACGACTTCCGCCCCGACTACCGGCGCATCCGCTCCCTCCTGCACGACCTGCCCGACGGGGTTCCGGTCCTGGCCACCACTGCCACCGCCAACGAGCGCGTCACCCGTGACGTGGCCGAACAGCTTCAGGCCGGGGCCGACCGCGCCGACACCCTGGTCCTGCGCGGCAGCCTCGAACGCGAGAGCCTGAGCCTGGGCGTGGCCGAACTCCCCGACCCCACCGCGCGGCTCAGCTGGCTCGCCGAGCACCTGCCCAAGATCCCGGGTTCGGGCATCGTCTACACGCTCACCGTCAGCGCCGCGGCCGAGACCGCGCGCTTCCTCACCGAGCAGGGACTGGAGGTGCTGCCCTACACCGGGCAGACCGACCCCGACGAGCGCAAACTGGCTGAGGACGCCCTCCTCGGCAACCGGGTCAAGGCGCTCGTGGCCACCAGCGCGCTCGGGATGGGCTTCGACAAACCCGACCTGGGTTTCGTGGTGCACCTGGGCGCCCCGCAGTCGCCGATCTCCTACTACCAGCAGGTCGGCCGTGCCGGACGCGGTGTGGAGCGCGCCGAGGTGGTGCTCCTGCCGGGGCGCGAGGACGTCCGGATCTGGGAGTACTTCGCAGGGCTGTCCTTCCCGCCGGAGGACACCGTGCGCCAGACCCTCCAGGTGCTGTCGGAGTCCGACAAACCCCTGTCCACCGCCAACCTGGAGACCCGGGTGGACCTGCGCCGCACCCGCCTGGAGCAGATGCTCAAGGTGCTCGACGTGGACGGGGCGGTGCGCCGGGTACGCGGCGGCTGGACCGCCACCGGCCAACCCTGGACCTACGACGCCGAGCGCTACGCGGCCGTCAGCGCGGCCCGCGACCGCGAACAGCGCGCCATGCTCGACTACGTCTCCACCGACACCTGCCGGATGGAGTTCCTCCGCCGTCAGCTCGACGACCCGGGCGCCGAACCGTGCGGCCGCTGCGACGTGTGCACCGGACAGTTCTGGCCCACCGACGTCGACTCCGGGCGCCGTCAGGCCGCGGCCGACCACCTGGACCGGCCCGGCACGCCCCTCGCACCGCGCCGCCAGTGGCCCACCGGAATGAACACGCTCGGGGTGAGCCTGTCCGGCAAGATCCCCGAGAACCTGCGCGCGGGGGAGGGCCGTGCCCTGGGTCGCCTCACCGACATCGGCTGGGGCACCGAGCTGCGCCGCGTCCTCGCCGAGGACGCGCCGGACACTCCCGTGGACGAGCGTCTCCTCCAGGGAGTGGTTCGCGTGCTCGCGGCCTGGGGTTGGGAGAACCGTCCGGTCGGGGTGGTCGCGATGCCGTCGATCTCGCGGCCGACCCTGGTGGGCGACCTCGCTGCCCGCATCGCCGAGCTTGGTCGGCTCACACCGCTGGGCTCGCTGTCCTACCGGACACCGGAGGGCCCGGGAGCCCGCCGCCACAACAGCGCCATGCGCCTGGGGCAGGTGTACGACGCGCTGGTGGCGGACCCCGCGCTGAGGGAGCGCGTGGCCCAACTACGGAGAGACGCCCCGGGCCCGATCCTGCTGGTCGACGACCAAGCCGACACCGGGTGGAGCCTGACCGTGGGCGCCGCCCTGCTCCGTGAGGCGGGTGCCCCCGAGGTGTTGCCCCTGACGCTGGCGACCACGGGTGGTTGATCGGGGTGGGCCGGGGTGGGTGTTTCGCGTTCGTGGATGCTTGCCCGGCGTTCCGTCCGGTGGGTGTCCGTGTGGTGCTGCCCCTGACGTTGGCCACCATGGGTGGTTGATCGGCGTGGGCCGGGGTGGGTGTTTCGCGTTCGTGGATGCTCGCCCCGGCGTCCGTCCGGCGGGCGTCCCCGACTCGCGGACACCCGCCTTGGTGACCGGGCACGTGCTCGCTCGCCCGGGCATGTACACGTGGATGATCCCCGGTGCCCGCACACGTCGCCCCCGTCACGCAGCCCGCTGCTGTCGGTCCGCCGGGTGTCCGTGTGGTGCTTCCCCTGAGAGCTGCGGCGCGCCCAGTGGAGCGCTGGCCAGCAGACGGGGACGCGGCGGCGGGACACGACAGGACCCCGCCACCTCGGGGTGACGGGGTCCGATCAGGGAACTGGTGGCGCTAGCGGAGGCGCTGGCCTCGGGGTGCTCCTCGGCGCACGGGCTGACCCTCGCCCAGGTCCGGGCGGGCGCCCGGCTGGTGCAGCGCCCGGGCGGCCAGCCTGCTGGCCCGGCCAAGCGCCTCTTTGGGGTGCCGGCCGGTCAGCCACGCCGGGAGGAAACCGGCGATGAACGCGTCACCGGCGCCGACCGAACCGGGGGAGGGGTCCACCGGCTCGGCGGGGGCGGTCACGCAGTCCTCACGGGTCTTGGAGGCCCACAGTCCGCCCTCCTCGCCGAGCTTGATCACGACGTTGGGGAACCAGGCGGTGAGCACCTTCGCGGCGGCCTCGGCGTCCTCCCTGCCGGTGAGCACCCGGGCCTGGTTGACGTTGACGAACAACAACCGCGCGCCCTGCGTCCAGTCCAGGAAGTTCTCCGCCCCCGCGCGCTCCAGCGGCGCGTGCGAGCCGCCGTCCACGGAGATGGACATCCCGCTCTCCCGGGCCATGCGCAGGGCCACCCGGGCCGCGCGGCGGGAGTCGGAGTTGATCAGGGTGTACCCGGACACGTGCAGGTGGCCGTCGGGGCCGAACACGTCGCGGGGCAGGTCCTCGGGCTGGAGGCGGGCGTTGGCGCCCGGGTCGCTCAGCATCGTCCGGTCGCCCCGGTGGGTGATCATCACGACGCAGGTGCCCGTCGGACGCTCGGGATCCATCACCATGCGGGAGTCCAGGCCGTAGCCCATGAGCTCCATCTCGCGGGTGCGCCCGGTGATGTCGGAGCCGCGACGGCCGACGAACGTGGTTTCGGTACCCTCGACCGCCAGCCACGAGGCGATGTTCGCCCCGGAACCGCCGCCGTACATGATCACCGACGCAGGGGTGTCGCTGCCGCGGGCCAACGGGTGGAACGCGCGCGCGACGGCATCGGTCATCAGATCACCGATCACGACCACTCGAGTCATTTCGCCAGCCACCACCGAGGGTTTGAGAATCTGTGCCCGCACGACGTTAACAGCTTAACGATCAGTGTCGGGTAACGAACTGACAGCACCCGGGACACGCTGTCGCGCGGGACTGTCGCAAGTCGCGAGCCCCTGCGCACAGGGGGTTTCGACCCACCCAGGAAGACTATCCGCACTCGGCGTTATCTCGGACGCCGGTCGGCCCTCGCAAGGGCAACACGGGCACCCCGGCTCGGGCCGGAGAGGCCGTCGACAGCCATCCGCCCAGGCCCTTCCAGGGGGTCGATTTCGGTCACCCCGCATGGACTTTCTCCGAATTCGGCCGATTGTCGTCTAGTCTCGCTGTCGTGCAGTCCTACCCGAACCACTGGGAAGCCGACGTCGTACTGACCGACGGAGGCACCGCGCACCTGCGCCCCATCACCCCTGACGACGCCGACCTGCTGCGCGAGTTCCACTCCCGGCTCTCACCGGAGACGATCTACTACCGGTTCTTCGCGCCCTACCCCAAGCTCTCCGACCGGGACGTGAAACGCTTCACGACGGTCGACTACGAGGACCGCGTGGCCCTGGTAGCCACCATCTCCGACTCCATGGTCTCCGTGGTGCGCTACGACAAGGTGGCCCCCGAGGAAGCCGAGGTCGCCTTCGTCGTGGAGGACGGACACCAGGGGCGGGGCCTGGCCTCAGTGCTCCTGGAACACATCGGGGCCGCCGCCCGCGAACGGGGGGTGCGTCGCTTCATCGCCGACGTCCTGCCCGAGAACCGCCGCATGATCAACGTCTTCCGCGAGGCCGGGTACACCGCGCAGCAGACCTTCGACGAGGGCGTCATCCGCCTCACCCTGGACCTCCAGCCCACGGACGACTCCACGGAGGTCATGCGGGCCCGGGAACAGCGCGCCGAGTCGCGCTCCATCGCCCGCCTGCTCTTCCCCGAGTCCGTCGCCGTCATCGGCGCCAGCCGCACCGCGCACACCATCGGCCAGACCGCGCTGCGCAACCTGCTCGGCGGGGAGTTCCAGGGCCCGGTCTACCCCGTCCACCCCGAGGCGAAGGCCGTCGTGGGCGTGCGCGCCTACCCCTCCGTCCTCGACATCCCGGACCAGATCGACCTCGCGGTGGTGGCCGTGCGCGCCGACACCGTCGTCGACGTGGTGGAGCAGTGCGCCGAGAAGGGCGTGCACGGGCTGATCGTGGTCAGTTCCGGGTTCGGCGAGGTCGGTCCCGAGGGGCGTGCCCGCCAGGACGAACTGGTGCGTACCGCCCGCGCCGCCGGTATGCGCGTGGTCGGACCCAACTGCCTGGGCATCGCCAACAGCGACCCCGCGGTCTCGCTCAACGCCACCCTCTCCCCGGACCTGCCGCCGCAGGGCCCCATCGGCTTCTTCTCCCAGTCCGGAGCCCTGGGCCGGGCCATCCTCCAGCGGGTGGCCGAACGCGGCATGGGGCTGTCCACCTTCGTCTCCGCGGGCAACCGCGCGGACGTGTCCGGCAACGACCTCATGCAGTACTGGCAGGAGGACCCGGCCACCAAGGTGGTCCTCCAGTACCTGGAGTCCCTGGGCAACCCGCGTAAGTTCACCCGCCTGGCCCGGCGCCTGGCCAAGCAGAAGCCCGTCGTCGCCGTGCGCAGCGGCGGTTCCGCGCAGACCACCCCCACCGGGCACGCCGCCGGTGGCCTGGCCCTGCCCGACTATGCCGTCACCTCCCTGTTCCAGCAGGCGGGCGTGGTGCGGGTGGACGACATCACGCAGATGTTCGACGCCGCCCAGGTGTTCGCCTACCAGCCGCTGCCCGAGGGGCCGCGCGTGGGCATCATCGGCAACTCCGATTCCCTGGAGCTGCTGGTCAAGGACGCCGCCGTCCGCCAGGGGCTCAAGCCGCACGACCCGGTCAACCTGGGCCCGCAGGCCACCGCCGACGACTTCGACACCGCGATCCGGGCCGCGCAGGCCGCCGAGGACGTGCACTCGATCGTGGTGGTCTTCGTCCCGGCCCTGCACCCCATCGGTGACGACGTCGCCCGGGTGCTGCGCGCCCGCTCGCTTGACTCCGACAAGCCCATCCTCACCACCTACCTCGCGCGCCAGGGCATCCCCGAGGAACTGCGCCACGTCGGCGACCAGGGGCAGACCGTGCACGGATCGGTGCCCTCCTACCCCTCGCCCGAGGACGCCGTGCGCGCCGTCGCCCACGCCACCCGGTACGCGCAGTGGCGCAACCGCAAGCCCGGACGCCATCCCGAGCTGCCCGACATCGACCGCGCCCGGGCCCGTGCCACCATCGGCCGCGCCCTCAAGAAGGCCGCGCCGACCGAAGAGGACATCGCCTGGTTCGGCGGCGAGCGCCGTTACGACGAGGAGACGGCGATCTCCGCGGAGGACGCTCGCGACCTCCTGGCCTGCTACGGCATCGCCGCCTACCCGGACATCAAGGTCACCTCCGCCGAGGAGGCCGTGGTTGCCGCCGGTGAGCTCGGCTACCCCGCAGTGGTCAAGGCCGACGCCCCGGACCTGCGAGTGCGCGCGGGCGGCACGTTCGTCCGCGCGGATCTGCGCACCCCGGAGGACGTCCGGAGCGCCTACCTGTCCCTGGAGGACCGCTTCGGCGGCGAGGCGGAGCTGGTGGTCCAGCGCATGGCGGCGCCCGGGGTCCCCACGGTGGTGCGCGCGGGCGACAACCAGTCCTTCGGCTCGGTGGTCTCCTTCGGGCTGGCGGACGTCACCGCCGAACTGCTCGACGACCGCTCCTTCCGGTTGGCGCCGCTGACCGACATGGACGCGGCCGACCTCATTCACGCGGTCCGGGCCGCCCCGCTGCTGTTCGGGCTGCCCGCCGGGGCCACGTCACTGGCAGAGCAGCCCAACGTGGAGGCCCTGGAGGAGCTGCTCATCCGGGTGTCCCGCCTGGTGGAGGCCTTCCCCGAGATCGGCTATGTGGACCTGGACCCGGTTCTGGTCAACGCCACCGGAGCCCACGTCCTGGGCGCCCGCATGTGGCTGCGCGAGGCCCCCGATGTGCGCCCCGACGTGGGCCCGCGCCGACTGCGCGGGGTGACGTTCTGATCAGGGAGTGGGCCTCACGTTTGGGTGGACGGTCGCGAAGTGTCGCCGGAAGGGGGCAGGATAGAGGTATGAGGAAAACACGTGCCGTGTCCACGGATTGGCGCCTGGAGATCGAACGGAGCGGCTACTACCCCGCTCTGGTCATCGACGCCGTCGCGACCACCCTGGGCGAGGAGGCCGCCGAGGCGTTCATCGTGCACCATGAGGCGACCTTCGACCCGGCCATGGAGATGCGGCGGCACATCACCGTCATGCTCCTGACCGCCACCCGCCTCGTCGTCTGCCACACCGACGAGCACCCGCCCACCGAACCCGGTGGGACCTCGCACGCCTCCACCACGACCGACAGCATCCAGCTGGGCAACATCCAGTCGGTGGCGCTGACCCGGGTCGTGCCCAACCCCGCCCAGTACACGCCGGGCAGCCTGCCCAGCGAGCTGGTGCTCAGCGTGAACCTCTCGGTGAACTGGGGCGCGGTCGCGCACATCGATCTCGAACCCGCCTCCTGTGCGGACGAGAGCTGCGAACTCGACCACGGTTACACGGGAGCCCTGACCGCCGAACCGCTCACCCTGAGGGTCAGCGAGGCGGCGGACGGGGCCGAGGCCGTCACCACGATGCTGCACTTCGCGGACGCGCTGTCCGCCGCGACCACCCGGCGCTGACCGGCTGACTCGCCCGACACACCCGGCGGGGCCGGGGCGGACCCAAGGAGTCCGCCCCGGCCCCGCGGCGTTGAGGGGCTGTCCGGGCCGCCCACCCGCCCAGTGGGGCCATCTCATCCAGCACAGCCGGGTGGGTACGGGTCGGGCCGATCCGCGCGGCTCCGTGAGCACACGCCCGCGCGGGCTGCATCTGGGTCCGGGAGTGAGCCACACGAGAGTCCCGTGCCTGGGTCAGGGGGTGGTGAGCCCGCAGGCGTGTCCGGTGCCTGGGTCGGTGTGCGGCGACCCCGCAGGGGTGTCCGGTGCCTGGGTCCGCGAGTGGAACGCGCGTGGCGTCCCGCATCTGGGTCCGTGCGCGGTGAGCCACACGGGGCGCCCCGACCCCGGTCCGAGGCCGGGGGCGCGTGCCCGGGTTGGTGATCCACGCGCCGTCCCATGCGGGGGTTCGGTGACCGCGTCTGGTTCGGCGGGTTCCGTGGGGTGGGTAGGGGCCGTGGCGCCCGTGAGCGCTAGCGTGTGGTGCACGTAACACAGGCGCGGTCGCCCGTAACACGGGCCCGGCAGACTCGGCGTCGGTGCCCCGGCCGTGACGGCCGTGTGTACCGCCGCCAGTCAGACGCGGCCGCCCGTGGCCGGTCCGCGCGCGTTCAACGGAGAGAGGTCAGCCTGCGATGACGCAGCACCCGACGCCCCCGAACCCCTCGGACGACGCCCCCCTCGTGCGGTCGAGTGTCGACCGTGCCATCGCCACCATCACCCTCGACTCCCCACGCAACCGCAACGCGTTGTCCGCCCGGCTGCGCACTCAGCTCTCCGCGGCGCTCGCGGCCGCCATGGCCGACGACGAGGTCCGGGGGGTCGTCCTCACCGGCAGCGGTCCCGTGTTCTGCGCGGGTGCGGACCTCAAGGAGGTCGGCGCCGCCCTCCAGGGAACCCCGGTCGAGCCCGCACCGGAGCTCCCGGAGATCTTCGAGCAGATCATGGGCGCGCCCAAACCGGTGATCGCGGTCCTCAACGGCGCCGCGCGCGCGGGCGGGATCGGCCTGGTCGCCGCCGCCGACATCGCGCTCGCCCCCAAGAGCGCCACCTTCGCCTTCACCGAGGTGCGGATCGGTGTGGTCCCGGCGATCATCTCCGTCCCGGTCTCGGCTCGGATGCACTCGCGCCAGCTCAGCCGCTACTTCCTCACCGGCGAACTCTTCGACGCCTCCGACGCGGCGAGGGCGGGGCTCATCACGCAGGCCGTCTCCGACCGCGACATGGAGCAGGCGGTGGACGCCGTCCTCCAGGGACTGCGTGGCTCCGCCCCGCGCGCGCTCTCGCGCACCAAGGAACTCCTGGGAGAGCTCGGCGGCGGGGCCCAGGCCGCCCCGGACCGTCGCACCGAGGTGTTCACGCGCATGGGCGAGCTGTCCGCCGAGTTCTTCGCCGGGGAGGACGCGGCGGAGGGCCGGGCGTCCTTCTTCGAGAAGCGCCCGCCACGCTGGGCCAGGTGACACCGTCGCCGAGCCCGCGCGGGCTCGGAGGTGGGACACCCGGATCACCGGGTGTCCCACCCGGGTTCGTACGCTCTCCACGACAGGCCACAATGGTCGTGTGAGCTACTCCGGAGATACCAAGGTCGGCGGCCCCGCCGACCTGCGCCAACTACCGCATCTGACGATCACCAAGCTGGCCGTGGGCCCGATGGACAACAACGCCTACCTCCTCCGCTGCCGGAGCACGGGCGAGGCGGTCCTCATCGACGCGGCGGCCGAACCCGACCGAATCCTGGAGCTGATCGGTGAGGACGGGCTGACCCGCGTGGTCACCACCCACCGCCACCAGGACCACTGGCAGGCCCTGGCCGAGGTCGTCGGCCAGACCGGTGCCCGCACGGTCGCCCACCCCGACGACGCCGACGAACTGCCGGTGTCCGTGGACGAGCCCGTCGCACACGGCGGCACCGTACCGGTCGGGGACAGCGCACTCACCGTCATCCACCTGCGCGGCCACACGCCCGGGTCCATCGCCCTGCGTTACGACGACCCCGAAGGCCACACCCACCTGTTCACCGGCGACAGCCTCTTCCCGGGCGGGGTCGGCAAGACCTGGTCCGACGCGGACTTCCAGACGCTGTTCGGTGACGTGTCGGAGCGGATCTTCGGCGCGCTGGGTGACGACACCTGGGTCTACCCCGGGCATGGCGGGGACACCACGCTGGGCGCCGAGCGCTCGCACCTCGCGGAGTGGCGCGAGCGCGGTTGGTAGGAACCCGCGGGGCGCGGCGGTGATCAAGGACCGCCGCGCCCCGGGTCCTCAGGTCCCGTAGCAGCAGAAGCCGAGGTGCCCGAGGTGCTCCGCCACGGCCTCGGACACCTCGGCGCCGTCGCCGAGCGCCCGGTGGAAGGCACGCATGGCCACCCCGGTCCGTTCGTCGTCCACCGGCACCGGGCTGGCCACCACCGTGCGGGTGCCCCGGGCCAGCAGCGCGCCCACGAAGCCGCCGGATCGCCCGGGGGCGCCGCCGAAGCCGTGCCCTCCCCAGCAGCTGGACAGGACGACCAGTGCGGGGGCCGTGTTGAGCGCCGCCAGGTCGCAGGCGAGCAGCGGCCCGTCGCGCAGGTCGAACCGGTCGAGCATGGGTGTCCGGTCGCCGATGCTCCCGTGGCCGGCCAGGTGGGCGAGGTCGCAGTGGGCGAGGGCGTCCAGGACCCGTGCCTGGCCGGCGCGCACCATGACCCGTGCGCCCGGGTGGACCCCGGCCAGGGCGGCCACCTCCAGCCGGGCCATACGGGGCTCCGGCCCGCACACCAGCAGGACTTTGTCCCGACCGGGTCGGGTGGCTGGCCGTTCGGCCCACGACCTCGCCGTGGACACCAGGCGCAACGGCCGTCCTCGCAGGGCTGGGAGTTGCCCCCACGGCAGGTCGCCCAGGTACGGCGCGGCCGTGACCACCAGGGGCCGGTCTCCGGTCAGGGGCAGGACCGGGCCGAGCAGGGTCGAGGAGACCAGGTCCGCCGGGGACGACCGTGCGGGCGGCGCGGGTGTACTGGGGAGACGGAACGGGTCCGTGCGCGTCGCGGAGCGTGCGTGGGGAACCGGGACGGTCCGCTCGTGGACGAACCTGCCGAGTGCCCGACGGATGCGCACGAGGGGGCCCAGCCCGCGCGCGTGCACCCGTCCGGCGACCGCTACCAGTGCCACGGCCTCTGAGCCCGCCACCGTGTAGTGGACGAACGCCCGGCCTTCCAGACGTTCCATCAGCGCCTCCAGCACCGGGAGACGGTGCTGGCGTGCTCCGCCGCCCTCCGTCCGTGGCGCCCGCCAGTGAGCCGACTCCCAGCGCCGCGCGTGGTGGTGGGCCTCGGGCCCGGCGCCGCGTCCCAGGGCCAGACGGTAGCGGCCGGTCGGGTCAGCCATCCTGGGAGCGGCGGCGGTGTCCGGTGCCGGTGCCAGTCCGTCGGCCCAGGTGTGACCCATCTCCGCCCACTCCAGGGCGGTCGCGGGGTCACCGGCGAGCAGGGAGCTCTCCAGCCCGGCCCGGATCACGTGGGGATCGCGGTCGGCGCTCCCCAACCAGGGTCCGGGCGCCGGGGCTCCGCGCTCGGCGAGACGGTCCAACGCCCGGCGCGCGTCCGTGAGCCGTCCCCGCCTTCCGGCGACGTCCCACGCGTTCCGGTAGCCGTCCCCTCCGCCAGCCACGCCACTGGCGCCGCCCGTGCCGGTCACGCCACCTGCGCCACCTGCGCTATCCGTGCCATCTGCGGGCTCGCGGGCGAAGGGTTGCGCCACGGCGGGCACGCGGAGTTCCAGGAGGTCCCTGGCCCTCCTGGCCGGTGCCGGGCTCCGGGTGGCGGCCTCGGCCACCCCCTCCAGTCGCCCGGCCAGGCGGTGCCAGAGGGAGCCCGGCCCGAGGCCCGCGCGCACCCTCCGGGTGAGGTGGAGCGCACCCGAGCGGTCGCCCTCCAGCAGACGGAGCTTGGCCTCCACCAGCACGCGCGCGGTGTCGTCCTCGTCGGCCCGCCACGGGGCCTCCGCGAGGACACGCCCGGCCTCCTCCACCAACCCCACCGCGAGCAGGGCCTCGGCCAGGTCCACCCGCAGCGGGTCCTGGCGGTCGTCGGGCATCTGATGGGTGAGTTCGTGGAAGGTGGTCAGAGCGGCGGCGGTGTCACCCCGGTACAGGTCCAGGCAGCCCAGGTTGTGCCGCGCCACCAGCCCGAGCAGGGGGAGACGGCGCGCGTCGGCGAGGGAGACCGCCTCGTTGAGGTGGTCCGCGGCCGGGCCGAACCGTCCGCACATGGTCTGTGCCAGCCCGAGGTCGGTCAGCACCCCGGGCAGCACCGGGTCGAGTTCGGAGACGGGGTGGCCGCGCAGGCGCCTTCTGCTGTCGTCGAGGAGCACCACGGTCTGATCGAAGCGTCCGGTCTGCGCCAACCGCACGCCCTGGGTCACCTGCGCCAGCAGAGCGCGTCCGGTGGCCAGGAACGGTGGGTCGTCCGGGGGAGGGCTTGTGGTCGAGCGGGCGGGCGTTGCGCTGGGGAGCACGTCCGGCAGCCTTCTTTCGCCAGGGGGCCGATCAACTCCAGTGATAGCAGCGTGTCCGTTCGAGCGGGAGTGGCCCGCGTCAACCTGTGGACAACCGATCGGCGGCGAGGTGGGGCGAACCGGGGCGAAGCCAGACACGTGACGGTGAGTTGGCACACGGAGAAAACCGGGTTCGGGTCGTATCCGTTTCCCGTTCCTCGGGGCCGGTCTCAGACGGTGAACCAGTCCGTGACCGTCGCGGGGTGGTCGGGGCGTTCCACGACCAGGCAGAGCGGCCCGGCGGGCACGGAGGTGTCGAAGCGGCCGTCGAGCCCGACGAACAGCAGGAGCGTGCTGTCCGGGCGCCGCAGCCGCACGTCCACGTGGTCGAACTCGCCGCTGACCAGGCCGGACAGGGCACGTTGGTCGCCGCGTGCGCGTACCTGGAGGTCGAGGTGGACGCCGTCCAGGTCAAAGCTCAGGACGCTCGGAGCGGTTCCCTGCTCGTCGCGTTGGAGTGGTCGTGTGGGGGAAGGGGCCGTGTCACGGACGGTTCTGGCCATCCTGGCCGCGTCGAAGGAGCGGTCGAAGGCGGCCAGCGCGGCGGCCCGACCGGCTCGGTCCTGAGTGGGGTCTGGGTCGTTCCGCACGGTTCACGCACGCCTTTCACTCGGATCTGTGTTCACTCGAAGGGAGCGGCGGAGCTGACGGATCAGGTGCCGCCGCTGGTTCGGGGTGGTCCGGTGGGAGATCGGTCCGGCGTCGGGGGAGTCGTCGAGGTAGAGCCGTGCGACCCGGCGGTCCACCGGGTCGGTGAGACCGTCGACGGCGCGGTGGAGCGCGGCGTGCCGTTCGTCGCGCAGGTACCGGAGCTCGGGGTCGTCCTGGTCGTGGGCGTACCCGTCCATGTCCGAGGGGTCCGTGGCGACGAAGCGCCGCTGGTGCAGCCGTTGGCGGTTACAGGCCGTGTGCGTGGCCCGGCGCAGCCAGGATGCGAGCCGGTGCGGGGTGTGGAGGCGGGGCAGGTGCTGGTTGAGGCGGAGCCAGACCGTCTGGACGGCGTCCTCGCGGTCCTGCTGGGGGAGCCGGTAGGACCGGGCGATGGCGTTCACCATGGCCAGGTGGCGGTCCACGATGGCCTCCCAGGCGTCGGCCCTGCCGTGGCAGGCACCCAGCACGAGTTCGGCGTCGGTGGGCTCGACCGACTCGGGAGGCGGAGCGGGAGGGGGTGCCGGGGCGGGGCCGGTTGTGGCCCGGACCGGCCAGGACATGGTGAGAACCTAACCTGAA
>NZ_LAVM01000098.1:0-19207 GCF_001083815.1 Nocardiopsis sp. SBT366
CCTCCCCCACTCGAACCCGGGCGTCGACCCCCGCCCCGTGACCCCACCGGCATGAGGAAGGCCCGCGCCGGTCTGCGGCGCGGGCCTTCGTTCACGTTCCGGGCCGGGCCCGGTCACGCCGGGCCCCGCCTACAGGTTGGACTGCGCGAGGGTGCCGGTGGTCTGGGAACCGTCCATCTGGCCGATGAGGCAGAGGTACTCGCGGTCACCCATCTCCCAGCCCTCCTCCATCGGGAAGAGGCTCTGGATGTCCAGGACCGACTCCTCGTAGGCGGTGCCGACGAAGGCCGGGAAGGCGTCGTAGCAGTTCTCGTCGACCATCTCGATGACCTCGTCGCGGCCCGGGTAGTCGAGATCGCTGTCCAGGAAGCCGCCGTGGTAGACCTCCAGGTCGTGGGACTCGGAGCAGTCGACGATCGGCGCCGTGCTGACGGAGTCGTCGTACTCGACCTCCATCTCGTTCAGGCAGTCACCCACCGCCAGGGCGCTGACGTCCTGGTCCTCGGCGCCGAGGGGCTCCTCGGTCTCGGTCTCCTCGTCGTACTCGGACTCCTCCGCGGCCTCGGGGTCGATCGACTCGCCGGGTTCGTCACTGCCCCCGGACAGGGCGGGCGGCAGGAGCGGCAGGCCGCAACCGGACAGCGACAGGGCGGCGCCGGTGGCCAGGGCCGCGAGGGCGACTCGGCCAAGCAGGGGGCGGCGCGCTTCGGACAACATGACGACTCCACGGGGTATCTGGTTGCCCACCGACTCGGGAGGGGTATCGGCGGTACCTATCCAGACGCGTCCCGAGGTGAGAAGGTTTCGACTGATTCGGGAGTTCGTTTCCGCGGAGTCCGCCCTGACCAGGGGCGGGAGGGGGCGCGGGCACACGGAAAAGGGCCCTGGCCGGTGGAGACGAACTCCACCCACCAGGACCCTTCGCTGTGCGTCATCAGGGACTCGAACCCCGGACCCGCTGATTAAGAGTCAGCTGCTCTAACCAACTGAGCTAATGACGCCGGTCTCCGCTTCGAACCTCGCGGCTCTCTGCGGCAACAAGTTAACTCTACCCGAACTTTGGAGCGCCCGGGGCCGGAACGGGCCGATGTGCCCCAGAACACGAAGGAGACCCCGCGATCGGCCCACGACCTCACCGGGCACACGGAAAAGGGCCCTGGCCGGTGGAGACGAACTCCACCCACCAGGACCCTTCGCTGTGCGTCATCAGGGACTCGAACCCCGGACCCGCTGATTAAGAGTCAGCTGCTCTAACCAACTGAGCTAATGACGCCGGTCTCCGCTTCGAACCTCGCGGCTCTCTGCGGCAACAAGTTAACTCTACCCGAACTTTGGAGCGCCCGGGGCCGGAACGGGCCGATGTGCCCCAGAACACGAAGGAGACCCCGCGATCGGCCCACGACCTCACCGGGCACACGGAAAAGGGCCCTGGCCGGTGGAGACGAACTCCACCCACCAGGACCCTTCGCTGTGCGTCATCAGGGACTCGAACCCCGGACCCGCTGATTAAGAGTCAGCTGCTCTAACCAACTGAGCTAATGACGCCGGTCTCCGCTTCGGGCCTCACGGCTCTCTGCGGCAACGAGTTAACTCTAGCAGGACCACGGGGTGGCCGCGAACCGGTTCCGGACCGACCCCTGGTCGGCCCCGTCACATCGCGGCCCTGGCCCGGAAGGGCGAACCCACCGGGCACGGTTCGTACCGCTCCGACTAGAAGAAGGCCACGAACAGGGCGACGATGATGCCGACGGTCAGGGCGACACCGACGCCGGCGAGTACCAGCGGCAGGATCGGGCGGCGCGGAGCCTCCTCGGGCTCGGGGTTGTCGTCGACGAAACGGCGGAAGTGCTGGGTGGTTCCCGCCGGGTCCAGGTTGGGATCGTTGTTCTGCGTCATGGCCTTGACACTAGCGACTCATCTGACCGCTGAGCACCCCTTGAGCAAGATCCGGTCGATCTCACAACCCTCTCTTGGGATGACCGAAACCCGCACTTTTCGAAAGGCGCAGGTCACCAACGGCCGTCTCCGCCCTCCGATCCGTGTCCGAGGACTTCGCCTGGATGAAAGCCGACCGTAAGACGGATCGCCCAGACTCAGGCCCGGGGTTCCGGACCCGGTCGGTACTTCCCTGCGACCGTGCCCGCCCCCAGGGGCCCGGCGCGCAGGACCGCGGCCATCCGGGCCGTGGGCGAGACCGCGTGCGCCGGGTCCTCCCTCTCCACCAGACGCACCAGCTCCGACGCGGACCGTTCCGGGTGGGCGTCCAACCAGGCCACCGCCATCCGCAGGGACAGCGGGAGACAGCCCGCCAGCTCGGCCACGCGTCGCAGCGCCTGCGGCGTACAACGATCGGGGCCCAGCAGCGAGCGCAGCAGGATGACCGCGTGCTCCTCCGGCAGGGCGTCCACCGGCAGGGCGCGCAGACCGTCCCGGACCAGGAGGTCGGTGAGCCAGCTGCGGCTGGCCACGACGGCGCAGCTCCCCTGACCGCCCGGCAGCAGGGGCCGCACCTGGTGCGCGGTGGCGGCGTTGTCCAGCAGGATCAGCACCCGGCGCCCCGCCATCAGGGAACGGGCCCGGGCGGCTACCTCGTCGGGTTCGGGTGCGGGTCCGTCCGGCCCTCCGGCGTCCACCCTCCCGGCGGACAGCGAACGGACCAGGCGGCGCAGGACCTCCCCCGGCTGGCGCGGACTGCCGTCGGGGGCGCGCAGGTTCACGTACAGCTGCCCGTCCGGGAAGTGCGCCGCCACCGAGTGCGCCCAGCGCACGGCCAGGGCGCTGCTCCCCGCACCGGCCGGCCCCCGGACCAGGACGCTGCCGGGCACCTGCGAGCAGGGGTCGACGAGGCGGTCGAGCTCGGCCAGTGCGCCGGACCGGCCGACCAGGGTGCGGGGGGCGGAGGGGAGTTCGGCGGGCACGAGTCCCGGGCCGGGCCGGGCGGTGCGGCGGGCGGCGCAGGGCCGGGTCTCGTTGTGGGTGCGCGGGCGCGGCACGAGGGTGCCTGTGGCGGCGCCGACCACCGGACCACCGGCCACCGGGCGGGTGCCGAGCCGGGAGTCGAGGTCGCCGCGCAGGATGCCGTGGAAGGTCTCCTGGAGTTCGCGCCCGGGGTCGGCGCCCAGACGCTCGGACAGCACGCTCCGGGCCCTGGCGTAGACGCGCAGCGCCTCGCTCTGGCGGCCGGACCGGTAGAGGGCGATCATCTGGGCCCGGATGAGGGGTTCGCGTTCGGGGTGGTCGGCCACGAGGGAGCCGATGCGAGCGGCGACGTGTTCGTGCTCGCCCCGGGCCAGGGCGGCGTCGAACCCCCGCTCGGCCACGCGCAGGAGTTCCTCGTTCAGTCCGGGCACGTCCCGGGCGTGCAGGAGGGGCGCGGTGACGTCGCTCAGGACCGGGCCGCTCCACAGGGCCAGGGCCCGGCGCAGGAGGTCCGCGTGCGTGTCGGCCTCGCCCCGCGCGGCGGCGAGCTCGGCCTGTCGGGCCAGGGCGCGAAAGAGCAGGAGGTCCGAACGGTGCTCGTCGAGGTCGATCCGGTACCCGCCGTCCGCTCCCCGGATGAGCGGCGTGCCCAGGAGGGGTTCGAGGAGGGCGCGTGCGCGGGCCACGTGGACCTGGAGCGCGCCCTTGGCCGCCTGGCCCGGGGTGTCCCAGACCCGTTCGATGAGTTCGTCGGTGGACACGGTCCGGCCCGCGTTGAGCATCAGGGTGGCGAGGAGGGCGCGGCGGCGGTCGCCGCGCAGTCTCAGCGCGGCGCCGTCGACCTGGACGCAGAAGCGGCCGAGGAGACTGACGTGGAGCCCGTGGGCGGCGGGCTCGGGCGGGTTCCGGGGATCGACGGTCGCCGCGCCGCGTACCTCTGGCGGGTCGTACAGCGGCACGGCTTCATCCCCCCTGTGAGGCGGACACGGGTGTGTTGGGTGGGAACGTGCCGCCTCGCTTCCAAGGGTGCCGTCCGAGCTGGGATACCGCAATCAGAAGGGGTGCACTTGCCGCACGGCCCGTCCCTTGAAATCCTTGAATCTCCCGGTTTTTCCCGTCAGTGCGTTGACTCTGCACCACGACCGAAAGAAACTTTCCTCCATGGCGCAAATCCCGAAGCCGTCTGGCGGCCGTGGCGACGTCCCACCACCGCCGGTCCCCACGACGGTCCTGCGGATCAGGTCGTTGCTCCCCTCGTTGGCCCCGGCCGAGCAACGAGTGGCCCAGCGGGTCGTCGACGACCCCGAACGCGCCGCCGCGTCCTCCATCACCCAGCTGGCCAAGGACTGCGCGACCTCGGAGGCCACGGTCATCCGGTTCTGCCGCACGATCGACTTCAGCGGCTACCGCGAGCTGCGCCTGGCGCTGGCCACCGAGGCCGGGCAGGCCCGGGGCGCGCGCGGCAACACCGCCGAGCTGGCCAGTGACATCAACCCCGACGACACCCTCGTCACCGTCGTGCAGAAGATCGCCTACACCGACGCGCGCGCCGTCGAGGAGACCGGCGCCGCCATGGACGTGGAGGTGCTGCGCGCGGTCATCGACGCCATGTCGAACGCGCGCCGGATCGACGTCTACGGAGTGGGCGCGAGCGCGTTCGTCGGCGCGGACCTCCAGCAGAAGCTGCACCGGATCGGGCTGACCTCGTTCGCCTGGTCGGACGCGCACGTGATGCTGACCAGCGCGGCCCTCCTCGAGGCGAGCGACGTCGCGATCGGCATCTCGCACAGCGGGACCACCATCGACACCGTGGAGGCGCTGACCGAGGCGGGCAGACGCGGCGCCCGGACGGTGGCGATCACCAACTTCCCCCGGTCTCCGATCGGTTTCGCCGACCACGTGCTGACCACGGCGGCCAGGGAGACCATGTTCCGTTCGGGGGCCACGGCCTCCAGGCTGGCCCAGCTGACGGTGGTGGACTGCCTGTTCGTCGGGTTGGCCCAGATCCGCTACACGGACAGCAGGTCGGCCCTGGAGACCACCTACGAGGCGGTCCGCGGTCTTCGCCTGAGTGACGACCGCAGACGACGGCGCAACGACGCGTCCGCCACGAGGAACACCCCCGCTGGAAACGACGACTGACCCGCAGAGGGTGCGGGCCGAACAGGAGAGCGCAGTGCACGCTGGCACGGAGCAGGACCCCGGGAACTCCGGAGGATCAGACGGGCGGGCACCCAACGGTGAGGCCGTGATCGTGCGGGCGCCCACCGAGGCCCGCAACTCGGGAACCTACGACATCGACCTGCTTCCCGCGTTGGACGTGCTGCGGCAGATCAACGCGGAGGACACCACCGTCGCGGCCGCGGTGGCCACGGTGCTGCCGGAGCTGGCCCGGGCCGTGGAGCTGGGGGTGGCGGCTCTGGAGCGCGGCGCGGGCATCCACTACTTCGGCGCGGGCACCTCGGGACGGATCGCGGCGATGGACGCCGCCGAGCTGCCCCCGACCTACGGTGTCCCCCCGGAGTGGGTGGTGGCCCACCACGCGGGCGGCGGTGAGGCCCTCGTGCGCGCCGTGGAGGGGATCGAGGACGACTGGGAGTCCGGCCGGATCGACGCCGCGGCCGTCGCGCCGGGTTCCCTCGTGGTGGGTCTGGCCGCCAGCGGCCGCACCCCGTACGTGGGCGGTGCCCTGGAGGCGGCCCGTGAGCGGTCGGCCGCAACGGTGCTGATCAGCGCGAACCCGGACGCCCCCCTGGCCTCCGGTGCCGACGTGCACGTGGGGGTGTCCACCGGTGCCGAGGTGATCGCCGGTTCGACCCGGATGAAGGCGGGAACCGCACAGAAGCTGCTCCTCAACGCCTTCTCGACCGCCGTGATGGTGCGGATCGGGCGGACCTACTCGAACCTGATGGTGGGCGTGGACGCCACCAACGGCAAGCTGCGCGGACGCGTGGTGACCATCCTGGTGGAGGCGACCGGTCTGACCGAGGAGGCGTGCGCCGGAGCCCTCTCCGAGGCCGAGGGCGACACGCGGGTGGCCCTGGTGTCGTTGTTGGCCGAGGTGGACGCCACCACGGCCGCGAGGTCCCTGGAGAAGGCTCGCGGCCGGGTGCGGACCGCACTGGCGAACCTGGGCCTGCCCGGCCAGGAGACCCCCGGAGCCTAGGTCGCGGAAGCCCGATCCACGGCGTCCGCGTCACCCGGTTCGTCGAGTGTGGGACCCGCGAACGCGAGGGTGGAGCGAACGACGAGGGCCGGTACGCGCTCGGTGGCCCCGTACGCCCCGTACTTGCGGGGAAGGAGCGGGCGTCAACGCGCGCGGTTCAGGATGGTTGCCCCGTGCCCCGCGCTCGCGGGGGCGGGTCGGCGGGTTCGGGCCCGTGGGCACCGGGTGCGGTGTCCACGGGCCGGGGCCGGTTTCAGCCGTCCAGGGCGGCGCCGATCAGGCCCAGGGGCGGCGAGCCCAGCTGGAGCAGCGCGCGGTGGAAACGGGGCAGCGAGAACCCGCTCCCCCACTGCTCCCTCGCGCGCTCTCGCAGCGCCATGATCTCCAGTTTGCCCCAGGTGTAGCGGCCGTACGTGGGGTCGAAGGTGGCCCGTCCGGCCTCGGAGAGCGCCGCCGGTCCCTGCAACGGGGTGTCCTGGGAGAAGCGCGCGGCCGCCTGCTCCACCGTCATCGTTCCGGTGTGCATGCCGATGGCCACGGAGAGCCGGGTGACGCGGATGAGCGCCTCCAGCCACACACCGATCTCGTAGTGGTCGGCGGTCCATCCGGGGTCGCCGAGCCGCTCGGCGGCGTACGCGCCGAACCCCTCCTCCAGGCACATCTCCTCGGCGTAGTGGGCCCAGCCCTCGGCGAAGGTCATGGAGTGCAGGGCCCGGCGGACCTGGCTCGGTGCGCGGCGCAGGGCGCGGCCGTGGGAGAAGTGGCCGGGCGCGACCTCGTGGACGCTCACGGCGGGCAGGGTGGTGTGGCTGAACTGCTCCAGCCACTCGGCGGCCTCCCGCTCCGACAGTTCCGGGTCGGGCGGGGTGACGTAGTAGAAGGACGGGTTGTCCGTCTCCCATGGGCCGGACCAGGCCATCATCGCGGTGCCCCAGCGGAGCGCGGGCGGCGGCACGTCGATCCTGCACTCACCGTCGTTGAAGGGGGCCAGCTGGCGCTCCTCGGTGAAGTCGAGGCAGATCCGGGTCCATGTGCGGGCGGCGTCCAGGACGCCCTCGGCGTCGGGGTGCTGGCCGGTGAGTTCCCGGCTGAACTCCATCGGGTCGCGGCCGGGGGCCAGCCGCGCGGTGGCCTCGGCGAGTCCGGCGCGCAGACGGTCGCGTTCGGCGTCGGCCCGGGACGCCAGGGAGTCGAGGTCGACCTCCATGGCCTCTCCGACGCCCATCAGGCGACTCAGCGCCTCGGCTCCCAGCGACGCGCTCTCCGGGCCGTGTTCCGCCGCGTGCTCGACGTGGGTGAGCAGGCGCGCGTGCGCGGCCAGGGCGTCGCGGCGCGCGTCCTCGGGGAGGCCGTCGGGGAGGTCGGCCAGGCCCCGGACCGGCCCGAGCAGGGACCGGGCGACGGGAGCGCTGAGCCGGTCCAGGGCGGCGACGGCGTTGTCAGCCAGGGTCGGCCACAGACGCAGGTGCTCGATCCGCGCGGCGAAGCGTTCGGCCTCGGGGGCGTACGCGCGTTCGTAGCTGGACAGGTCCATCTCGCCCACGTGGTGGAGCGGGTTGGTGCGGTGCGTCTCGAGTTCGCCCAGTTCGTGGCGGAGACCGTTCTCGAAGGCGGTCAGGTGGGCCTCGTCGTAGGGGTCATCCAAGGGCTCTCCGCCGAGCCGGGCCAGGGCGGCGCTCACCCCGTCCGGGGAGAGGTCTGCGGCCCTGCCGTCGTACTCGTGCATCCCCGCGCCCTCGCGCAGGGACGCGGGCATGAGGTCGGCGATGGCCCGCAGTCTCGGGAGGAGTTCGTCGTGGGGTTCGTGCGACTGTTCGGACATGCGGCGACTCTAACCCGCACGTCCGGTCTCCCACAGGTGGGTTTCCGGGGACGCGGTTCCGGAACTCCGTTCGTCCGCCGTGCGTCTCCCCTGGTGTGACGACCTCCGCGACACCCAGCCCCGCCGAGAACAGCGATCCGGACAGCGGAAGGCGGCTCCGGCGCCGCCTGGCGCTGCTGGCCGTCTCCCTGGTGCTGCTGGGGTGTGTCCCGTTCCTGTGGGTGCTGACCTCCACCGGTAACCAGCGGCACTCCGTCGACTCCGTGCCCGAGCGGCCCGTGGCCATCGTCCTGGGCGCCGGAGTCCGTCCCGACGGCCTGCCGAGCTACCTGTTGGCCCAGCGGCTCGACCTGGCTGTGGAGCTCTACGAGGCCGGGAGCGTCCAGGCGGTCCTGGTGACCGGCGACAACGGGGTCGAGCACTACAACGAGACCGACACGATGCGCGACCACCTCGTGGCGGCCGGCGTCCCGGAGGACAGGGTGGTGGGTGACCACGCCGGGTTCTCCACCTGGGACTCCTGCGCCCGGGCCAGAGAGGTGTTCGGTGTGGAGGAGGCCACGGTCGTCACCCAGGAGTTCCATCTGCCGCGCGCCGTGCGCCTGTGCCGCGCGGCGGGTATCGACACGGTCGGTGTGGGCGGGGCCAGCATGGACCAGCGCGCCTTCGCCACGGTCTACGGCTGGGCCCGCGAGGTTCCGGCGGCGGTGGCGGCCCTGGGCACCGTGGTCCTGCGGCCCGACCCCCGCTTCCTCGGCGACTACGAGACCGGGGTGGACGACGCCCTCGCCCTGGAGTCCACCCCCTGAGACGCGAACCCGCTCCCGGTGTCCGGGAGCGGGTTCGGCGGCCGTGGCTCGACGGGGTCGGGCTCAGCGGCCCCCGCCGAAGAGTCGACCGAACAGGCCGGTGGGGGCCTCCGGGGCCTGCTGCTGCGGCGCGGCCTCCTGCGGCTCCTCCGCCTCGGGCTCGGGCTCCACGCCGACCAGGGCGCAGTACTCCTCCGCGTTGTCGGGCAGCGCCCAGGCGCGCAGGGTCTGCGTGAACTCCTCGTCCTCCCACGCCGATGCGGGCAGCTCCGCGATGGCCCACAGGACCTTCAGGGTCTCCTCGTCGTAGTCGGCCTGGGCGTGCTCCTCAACGGTGTACCCCTTGGAGCGCGGGCCCAGGACCAGCTCCAGACCGGCCCCGGTGACCAGGGCACGGGACTCGTCCTCACCCTTGAGCAGGCCGGACAGGATGTCCAGGCGCAGGCGACGGGCGCGGTCACCGGCGCGACCCAGCGCCAGGAAGCCCAGGACCTGGGGGGAACGCTGTCCGCAGTGCGGCCACGACTCGTTGAAAAGGCCCTCGTAGCCCAGGGTCGTGCCGCCGCCGCGACCGACGCGGCGCAGCCCCTCCCTGGGGGTGTTCTCCCCGTGGATCAGCACCAGCGCCACGGAGGCGGCGAAGGAGTTGTACAGGTTGCCGCCGGCCATCTGGTGGGTGAGGCCGATGGTGGTGTCCACGTCCCCCGGGTCCGCGACCTGACCGAGGGCGAACAGCTCGGCGGGCAGCGGCTCGCCGCTGTCGAGGCCCTGCGTCATGATCTCGCGCATCGACGTGGGGGCCTTGGGTGCGGGGCGCAGGTCCTTGGCGAGGAGCATCTGGGAGGCGCCGGTGATCTCGGCGGAGATCCGCTCGGCCTCGGCGGGGAGGAAGCCCAACAGGTAGCTGACCCACTCCCCCGCGCGGTCGAGGCCGCCGCGGTTGGTGCCGCCCTGGAGGAGGGTGACCAGGTCGGGGACCCGGGCCAGGACCGCCTCGTAGGTGTTCAGTTCGGCCAGGAGCAGCTCGGCGCCGTCGTCGGCCTCCATCACGGCCAGGCGGTTGCGCATCCGGTGGAAGTGCTGCTCGTCGGGGGCCTCCTCCATCCAGGCGCGGTACTGTTCGCGGACCTTCGCGGCGTCGTTGGAGACGGCCCAGGCCACCTCGTCGCGCCACTGGTCGAGGTCACGGTGCTGGGGGAAGCGGTCCTCCGCGTGGGCGCTGACGAGTTCGAGGAGAAGGCTCAGGGGGCGCCACCGGTCGGTGGGCAGGGTCTCCTCGGCGGTCGCGATGTCGACCAGACGGTCCACGACCTTGGGGGCGGCCCGGTGGCCGGGGGCGGGGAAGTGGATGAGGTCGTGGAGGTCGGACAGGGCGCTGTCGCTGACCGCGACCTGTTCGAGCAGCTCGGGGACGCGCTCACCGCCCTCGGGGACCAGAGCGGCCCAGTCCGTGTCCGCCGTGTTGTCGTGTGGTTCGTTTCCGGTGGTCGCGTTCATGTGCCGATTATCCCGGCTTGGCGCCCGCGCGCGAATCGGCGCCCGGAGTCGTGCTTGTCACCGGCTGCCGGGGAACTCCTCGCCGTGTGCGCGGGGAGCCTGGGGGTCCGAGTCTGTGAGCTCACCGTGGAGGGGTTCGGGGCGCAGTACGGCGTCCTTCAGGGCCTTGCCCGCGGCGCCGACCTCACGCGCGTAGCCGATGAGCGTGGACCGGCGGCGCGCCCCGAGGCTGGGATCGCCCACTCCCACGGCGTCGATCCCGGCGGCGCGTGCCAGGGAGACGGTGCGCGGGAGGTGGAAGGACTGCGTGACCATGGTCGCGGCGTCCACGCCGTAGAGCCCGCGCATCCGCACGCAGGTGTCCCAGGTGCGGTAGCCGAACGGGTCGGCCGTCACCAGGTCGGCGGGGACCCCTTGGGCCACGAGGTAGTCGGTCATGGTGTCGGTCTCGCAGCGGGAGACCTCGCGGTTGTCTCCGGAGACGATGACGCGGTCGACCCTCCCGGCCTCCACCAGTCGGACGGCGAGGTCCAGGCGGCGGGCGAGCAGCGGGGAGGGGCCGTCGGACCAGGCCGCGGCGCCGAGCACCACCGCGACGGGCCGGTGCGGCACGGAGTCGACGGTGCGCCGTCGGCGCGCGCTCGCGAGGTAGGTCCAGGCGAAGGGTGCCAGTGCGAGGGCACACACGCCCGCCAGGCTCGCCGCGATCCAGATGCCCACAGCCCCGAGTCCTCCCGCTCCCCGCACGGCCCCTGCCGCGCGGCCACACCATCATGGCGCACGGCGGGGGCGGGCGGCCCGGGTGTCGGGGCTCCCGGGTCACCCGAAGATGTCGGTCCAGCCGCCTGACCTCTTGTGACGCACCTTGAGACTGCCGCCCTGGTTCTTGCCGGTGATGACGAAGTGCGGGGCGCCGTGGCGGGCGATGGAGTCGACGTCCGAACGCTGACTGCCGAACCACGAGGTCTCGAGGTTGACCTCGGCCGTGGCGCCCTCGGGGATGATCAGGTCTCCGGAGCCCCAGGAGACGTCCAGCCAGATCTCCGTGACGGGTGCGGTCAGGCGGGCCTCACGGAAGTCGAGTTTGGCCTCGCCGAACCGCACGTTCACCTCGACCCGTTGCGGAACGGTCCACTCCTTCTTGCGCACGACGGAGTCGCCCTGGCCCGTGAGGTACAGCGTCTGCCCTCCCGAGGAGGGCGGGCTCGGGACCTGGGGTGTGAGCGCGCCGGGGCGGCTCGGTCCGGCGGGCGCGGGGCCGCCGAAGCCGCCGGCCCCGGCGGGCAGGTCGGCCACGATCGGCTGGATGTCGGCGTAGGTCTTGGCTGTGTAGACGGCGTCGAGGCGTTCGTCCAGCTCATCAAGGCCCAGCCGTCCCTCGCCCGCGGCCTCGCGCAGGATCTCGGCGACCTGGTCGCGTTCGGTGTCCGAGATACGCAGGTGGTTCTTGTCGTTGGGGGCCACGTGCTCGTCCCGCTCCTTCCGCCCGGTTTGTCACCACCAACGTTAGAGCATGCTCCGCGCTCCGCGCCTCAGTGGACGGCGTGACCGCGGCGCTCGGGCCTGGGTGGTCACGCGTGGGGGTCGGAATGTCACACCCGGGCGGCAGGATGCGTCTCGGAGTTCCAGGACGCCGGGTGGTTGACCGGGCCGACTGTTGGAGGAGGTGCCACGTGGAGCCCGGCGAGCGCACGGAGTCCCGTCGTCGTGGGCCTCGTCCCGGAGCGGCGGGCACGGCCGGACCGGCGCTGGCCCGCGAGGAGGGGGATGCCATGGGGAGCAAGCGCACGGGCGGGGGGACACCCCGGGGCCCGGGAGACGGGGCGAGCGGTGCTCGGGCCCGACCGCGACGGGAGGAGGAAGGGATCAGGTGCGCGAAGCATCCCGGGAGGAAACCGGTCCGTCACCTCGATGTCCGAGGCCTTCGCCGCAGTCCGGCTTTCGGCGCTGCCAGGGCTTTGGGGAGGCCGGGGACGGGGTACCGCTTCTCTAGTGGTGGTTGGGGTCCCCGCTCACCGGAGCGGTCGGCGGCCGCACACGCTGCGCGGGCCGACGACCTCGCCCTCCGGGTGGTTGAGGACTCTGCCGGGGTAGGACGGACCCCGGCAGAGTCCTGAACCACGCGTTGTGCGCCCCGGGTCCGTACACGATCTCGCACCGCACGGTCCTCCGCACAGAGAGTGTCCGATACCGGCCAGAGTGTGAGCCCGAGGCCGTCGACCTCTCATGTTTGACGGACTCTTCCCTCCTCTGGCCCATTCCGGTTTTCGGTCACCCTGTTCTCGCGCATCCGACCACTCCCACGCCTCCAACCCTCCCCAGGGGGAACAGCGAAGCACGCTCTCGGATCACGGGTTTCGGACCACTACACAACCCCACTTTCGGACATCGCTCACCGTCGAGGAATCGCAGGTCAGCCGAGGCCACTTCGACAGCCACGCAGAGGTTCCGGAAAGCCATCGAACTCCCTTACGCAAACACCTATCTGACCTGCATGTACGAGACGACCCAGGCCTCCCGGAAAGCGGTCGTGAATCCGCCCTCAGGCGGCGTTTGCCCAAATTCCGCCGCGAGCATGTCTCAGGTGAGAGCGAAGCCCACCGGCTTCCTCGAACGACACCATCCGCTCCGACCGTCCACCAGAGCCACCACCAGGTCGAAGACCGGAGGAATCCACCACGTGTCCGCCCTTGCGATCGCCCCGACGTTTCTCAGCGACTTCAGCCGCCTCACGCCCGAGGTCCAGCTCGACACCCTGGCCGTGATGCGCGCCTACCAGGCCGGTGACCACCCGGGAACGGAGTCCGTCCCGGGCGCCGCCGACCCCCGGGTCCGGGTCGTCAGCATCGCCCCCGACTGGTCCGGCGTCATCGTCCCCGACCCCGACGCCGGGACCGAACCGACCGAGGACACCGGCACCGGCACCGACGCCGATGCCGACGACACCACCTACCGGCTGCTCACCGTGCGCCCGCGCGACGAGGCCCTGCGCTACGCCCGGAGCCTGCGCCCGCACGCCCCCGCCAGCCTCACCGAGGTCGGAGCCGTGGGCGTCGACCCCACCCCCGTCGGCCCGCCCGAACTCGCCGGGGCGCTCGGCTCACCGTTCTCCCAGTGGCGGATCACCCTGCACCCGGACCAGCACCGGGTCACCGAGGCCCACTTCAGGGGATCGGCTCAGGTCACCGGCGGCCCCGGGACCGGCAAGACCGTCATGGCCCTCTACCGCGCGGCCCACCTGGCCGAGCTGGACGCCGCCGCCCACCCCGAGGACCAGCGCGAGTCGATCCTGCTCACCTCCTACAACCGAGCCCTGGCCCAGTCCCTGTCCGAGCGACTCGACCAGCTGCTCCCCGATCCGGGCACGCGTTCCCGGGTCAGGGTCGCCACCATCGACAGCCTGGCCCGGTCGATCGTCCAGTCACACACCAGCGTGGCCCCGCGCATGGCGAGCCGGGACGAGCTGGCCCAGCGCTGGCGGGCGGTGGCGCTCGCCGACGGCCTCCCCTTCTCCGGGCGCTTCCTCGTGGACGAGTGGGAGCAGGTGATCCTGGCCAAGGGCCTCGAGCTGCTCCCCGACTACATTCGCTGCGAGCGCAGCGGCCGGGTCCAGCACCTGGCGCCCGAGCACCGGCGGCAGGTGTGGGAGACGGTCCGGCGCTACGTGGGCGCGATGCGCGTGGAGGGCCTGTGGTCCTTCCCGCAGCTGGCCGGTGAGGCCGCCCGCCTGGTGGGCCGCTCCGGTCCGCTGTACCGGCACGTGGTGGTCGACGAGGCCCAGGACCTGCACCCGGCGCAGTGGCGGATGCTGCGCGCCGCCGTCCCGGAGGGCCCCGACGACCTGTTCATCGTGGGCGACCCGAACCAGCGGGTCTCCGACAACCGGGTGTCACTGGCCTCGTTGGGGATCAACGTGCGCGGCCGGGGCCATCGGCTGCGGGTCAGCTACCGGGTGACCCAGGAGATCCTGGACTGGAGCATGCCGATCCTGGGCCGACGGTCGGCCCTGGGGATGGACGACGACGCCGACACCCTGGCCGGTTACCGTTCGCTGCTGCGCGGCCCCGCCCCGGTGGTGCGCGGCTGTGAGAACCGCACCGAGGAGCTCGACGCCCTGGGCGAGTGGGTGCGGGTGTGGCTGGAGGCCGGGGTGAACCCCTCCGAGATCGCCGTGGCCGGTCGCAACCAGTGGGTCGTGCGCGGTGTGACCAAGGAACTGGAGGCCCGTGGCGTGCGGACCACCCCGTTGGAGGGAGCCGCCGACACCTCCGCGGTCCGGGTCGGCACGATGCACGGGATGAAGGGCCAGGAGTTCCGCTGTGTCGCGCTGGTCGGCGTGAGTGACCACCTGCTTCCGCCCAAGGCCGCGCTGGAGGCGGCCGACGGCGACCAGGTGGCCCTGGAGCACGCCCGCCAGCAGGAGCGCACTCTGTTGTTCGTGGCCTGCACCCGGGCCCGCGACGCCCTCTACGTGTCGCACGTGGGCCAGCCCAGCCGTCTGATCTCGGAGAACTGGTGAACCGGGGGCCGGTCAGCTGATCCTCCGCCGCTGAGGCCCTGAACGGGCGGGCGCCCCCGGTGGGTGACCCGCCCTTCGGGGCGCACGGGAACGGGGGCGCCGCGGTCGCGGCGCCCCCGTCGGGCGCTGCCGGTCCCCTCGTCCCGACCGGGGCGGCTAGCCGCCGTACCGGCCGTTCAGGTCGGGGATGGTCATCGTGTCGGTGTAGGCCATCGGGTTGTCCACGTCCACGTCGGTGAGGTACATGACCGGGAGCAGGAGCGGTGGGGGGAAGTCCGGCGTGAAGGTCAGCGGAATGCCGAGCAGCCGGATGTGCATGCGGGTCACGTGCATCTCCACGTCCCCGGTCATGTTCATGGTGGGCAGCCCGAGGCTCCGGCGGGTGCCGAGGTCGTCGAACCACAGCTCGCCGCCCCGGACGTCGCCGCTGCTCATGGTGAGGCGGATGTAGCGCTGGGGCCCGTCCTCGGTGGGGCACTCCACGACGCCCCGGTAGCGGGCGCCGTACATGGCGAGGCTGTCGGCGGTGAGGCCGGAGTCCCGGACCGACCCCCGGAAGCAGTCGTAGTCGGAGTCCACCACGACCTCCGGGTACAGTCCCTCGTCCCGGGCGGCCTGACAGACCAGCACCGCCGCGAGGAGGTCCTCCTCGTCCTCGATGAGCGCGGCCTCGCCGACGCGCGGCTCGCAGTCCTCGGCGTCGCCCTCCTCCGGTTCGGTCTCCTCTTCCTCCTCGTCGGTGCCGTCCTCGGGGTCGCCGGTCTCGGAGTCCTCGTCGGCCGGCTCCTCCGTGGGGTCGTCCCCGGGGTCGGTGCCGCCGGGCCGCTCGGTGGGCTCGTCCGAGGGTTCCTCAGAGGGCTGTTCCTCGGTCTGTTCCCTGTCGTCGCCGGGGAGCAGCCAGTCCCAGGGCCAGCCCAGGGTGGGGGCGGGCGCCGAGGCGATCGTGACGGCGGCGGCGAGGGGCAGGGCGACGGCGGCCAGGTAGCGCGGGTGGTCCCGCGGTTCGGTCCGGTCGACGGTCTCGGTCAGCGCGCGGTCCCGGCCGGGCCCCTCTGTACGGGCCCCGGTGTCCTCGGTCCCGCTGGCGGTGTCGGTGGCGGTGTCGGCGTCGGTTCCCTGGGGATCGGTCTCCTCGTCCTCCTCGGTGTCGGCCCCGGTCTCGTCGGACGCGGGCGGCCGGGCACTCCGGCGTCGACGGGGAGGTCGCCGTACCTCGGGGGACCACGCGAACACCAGGGACCCGCCGACGATGCCGAGCAGCATGCCGATCACGAACCCGCCGAAGTTGGAGGTCGGGAACGACACGAGCGCGAGCATGAGCCCGACCAGGCCGAAGAACACGTGCTGCGCGGGCTGGAGCCAGCTCAGCACGCCGAGCGAGATCAGCAGGAACGCGATGAGGGGGCCGTAGACCCCGGCGATGCCCGCGTAGATGACCAGGTCGATCGGCAGGACCAGGCTCTGCGCGGCCGGTGCGACCAGCAGCTCGATCCCGGCCGCGACGAGCAGGAAGCCGCCCCAGAACGGTCGGCTCCGTCGCCAGCCACGGAACCATCCCCACGCAGAGCGGATCAGCGTCAGTGCGTGCGCCATGGGCTCAGAAGCACTCGTGGTTGCCGGGCTTGATCGCCAGGTTCAGCCCGGTGAGGCGCAGCGAGCCGGAGCTCACCGCCCACGTGGTCATCCGCATCTCCGAGACGGTGATGGTGTCGGCCTGGAGACCGAATCCACCGGTGGGCCCCTGACCACCCTCCGCCTTGTCCAGAGTGCTGGCGTCCCGGCCGATCTCGATGGCACCGAACTCGGCGTTGCCCTGGAGCTGTTCGATGTCGATGACGAGGTTGGTGCCCTCGACCGGGTTGCTGGCCCCGGCGTTGATGACGAGGGTGGCCTCACCGATGGGCAGGTCCCACAGGGAGGACATGCACAGGTTCTCCAGCTCGGCGTTGTTCACGGTGGACAGGCCGACGGCGCGGGCGGAGCCGTCGACCGAGTTGGCGACGTCGCCGTACTGGCTGAACCCGGTTCCGGAGAGTGAGTCCGCGGACATCTTGAAGCTGTCCCCGGAGACCGCGAAGGAGGCGGCGAGCAGGCCCTGGGTGGTCATCGCGCCGAGGACGCCGGCCGCCAGGAACCCCGGCACGGCCACGAGGGCGAACCTGCGCCAGCGCGTTCCACCACTGCCTTCGTGCTGTTCGGACGCGTCCTGCGGCGCCTCGGGCACCTCTTCGGGGGCCTTGGGCATGTGAACCTCCAGTGATCCGCCGCCGGGGGAAGCGGCGAGGGGGAGCGATACTTGCGCCGAAGCACGCCTCGTGTGTTATATGGAACACACCTTACTCGGCGGTAGTGACGAACATTACAATATCGAATGTCACATTTCTAGTTGGCGCATTCATCGTTGCGGACTCGTATCCGGCGCAATACGGGCCCCGCATCCGACCTGGAGAGAGACCCGAGACATGTCCCCTCAGCGCACGGAAGCCCCCGCCGAAGCACCACCGCACCGCACCCAGGACCCCTTCGACTACGACGTGGTGGTGATCGGCTCCGGCTTCGGAGGGTCGGTCAGTGCCCTACGCCTCACCGAGAAGGGTTACCGCGTCGGCGTCCTGGAGGCGGGCCGACGATTCACACCCGAGACCCTGCCGTCGTCATCCTGGGACGTGCGGAACTTCCTCTGGGCCCCGGGCGCCGGACTGTACGGAATCCAGCGCATCCACCTCCTGCGGGACGTGATGATCCTGGCCGGAGCGGGTGTCGGCGGCGGTTCGCTCAACTACGCGAACACGCTGTACCACCCGATGGACGCCTTCTTCGAGGACCCGCAGTGGCGCCACATCACCGACTGGAAGTCGGAGCTGGCGCCCTTCTACGACCAGGCCCGCCGCATGCTCGGCGTCCGCACCAACCCCACCGTCACCCCCTCGGACGTGCACCTCAAGGCGGTCGCCGAAGAGATGGGAGTCGGTGACACCTTCCGCCTCACCCCGGTCGGCGTGTGCTTCGGCGACGGGCAGGACGGTGACGGCGCCAAGGCGGCCCCCGGCGCGTCCGTCGGCGACCCCTACTTCGGTGGCGCGGGCCCCGACCGCCGGGCCTGCACGGAGTGCGGTGAGTGCATGACCGGCTGCCGACACGGCGCCAAGAACACCCTCACCGAGAACTACCTCCACTTCGCGGAGCGCGGCGGCGCCGAGGTACACCCGCTGACCACCGTCGAACGCCTGCGCGAGCGCCCCGAGTCCCAGGGCGGCGGCTACGCGGTGGACACCCTGCGCACCGGCGCACCGAGGCGCCGCTCCAACGCCCGGACCTTCACCGCCCGCCAGGTCGTGGTCGCGGCCGGGACCTACAACACCCAGTCCCTCCTGCACCGGATGCGCTCCGACGGGCTCCTCCCCCGGCTGTCCGAGAAACTGGGCACCCTGACCCGGACCAACTCCGAGGCGCTGGTCGGCGCCATGAGCAAGCAGGTGCCGCCGCCGGAGGACCTCACCCACGGCGTGGCGATCACCTCCTCCATCCACCCGGACGCGAACACCCACATCGAGCCCGTCCGCTACGGCAAGGGCTCCAACGCGATGGGCCTGCTCACCGCGATCCAGGTTCCGGGCGGCGGTTCCATCCCGCGCTGGCTGCGCTTCCTCGGCCTGGCCGCGCGCCACCCGACCGTGTTCCTGCGCAGCTTCTCCAACCGGCGCTGGTCCGAGCGGATCATCATCGGGCTGGTCATGCAGTCTCTGGACAACTCGCTGACCACCTCGGTCAGGCGGGGGTTGCTGGGCGGCAGGAGGAAGCTCACCTCCCGGCAGGGCCACGGCGAGCCCAACCCGACCTGGATCCCCGCGGGTCAGGAGGTGGCCACCCGGTTGGCCGACCGGATCGACGGCCACGCGGGCGGCACGGTCGGGGACATCTTCAACATCCCGATGACCGCCCACTTCCTGGGCGGCTGCCCGATCGGCGACAGCGCCGAGACCGGGGTCATCGATCCCTACCACCGGCTCTACGGGCACCCCGGCCTGCACGTGGTGGACGGTTCGGCGGTCACCGCGAACCTGGGCGTGAACCCGTCCCTGACCATCACGGCCCAGGCCGAGCGGGCGATGTCGATGTGGCCGAACAAGGGCGAGGAGGACGCCCGCCCGGCGTCGGGCGAGGGATACCGGAGCGTCCGTCCGGTCTTCCCGAAGACCCCGGCGGTCCCGAGCGGCGCCTTCGCCGAACTGCGCTTCACGACGTCGCTTCCCCTGACCGTGGTCGACGGCACGACCGTCCCCGCTCCCGAAGCCGCGAAGGCCAACGACTGACGGACCGGCCCCGTGCGCGAACGGGCCCGGACACCTGCTCTGGTGTCCGGGCCCGTGGTTCGTGTGGAGGGGGATGGTGGGGATCCGGCTGGCGGTCCGGGTGTGGGGCCAACCGGCGCTGGTCCGAGCGGATCATCATCGGGCTGGTCATGCAGTCTCTGG
>NZ_LAVM01000099.1:0-18402 GCF_001083815.1 Nocardiopsis sp. SBT366
GGACGAAAGGAGCTGCAAGATTTTCCAGACGAAAAAAGCCGGTGGCGGTCCGGAGTGCTCCGGACCGCCACCGGCTTTTTTCGTCTGGAAAATCTTGCAGCTCCTTTCGTCCAGATCAGAGCCGCGTTTTCGCCATGTGTGCGTGTGACCCACCGTTCACGCGGTGTTCACAGGCCGGGGATGGTCTGTTACCTTCGTCACCTCAATGCAAACTCTTGCGGAAACTGCAAGAGAATGCAGCACCTCCCCCAAGGAGCGCACATGAGAACACCCCGCGTCGGCGCCCTCGCCGGAGCGGCCCTGCTGGGAGCCGCCCTGCTGGCGGTCCCCAGCCCGGCCGCCACCCAGGACGCCGAGCCCGTCTCCGCGCAGAACCCCGCCCAGAACGGCAACGGGGACACCATCGTCCACCTCTTCCAGTGGAACTGGGACTCCGTCGCCGCCGAGTGCGCCGACTTCCTCGGCCCCGCCGGATACAGCGGCGTCCAGGTCTCCCCGCCCCAGGAACACGTGGTCGTCCCCTTCTCCGAGGGCGGCAACCACCCCTGGTGGCAGGACTACCAGCCGGTCTCCTACCGGATCGACAACACCCGGCGCGGCACCGCCGAGGACTTCCAGGAGATGGTCTCCACCTGTGCCGACAACGGCGTCCGGATCTACGTGGACGCCGTCATCAACCACATGACCGGCCCGGCCGAGGGCACCAGCACCGGCAGCGCCGGGACGGAGTGGCAGCGCTACGAGTACCCCGACCTGTTCGGGGACGGCACCGCCGCCTACTCCTACGACGACTTCGGCCCCTGCTACGACACCATCGAGAACTGGAACGACAAGGACGAGGTGCAGAACTGCCAGCTCCTCGACCTGGCCGACCTGGACACCGGCTCCCCGCACGTCCGTGACCAGATCGTCCGGTACCTGAACGGCCTCGTCGCCATGGGAGTCGGCGGCTTCCGGGTGGACGCCTCCAAGCACGTCCCCGAGGACGACATGGGCGCCATCGTCGGAGCCCTGGACGAGGTCCCCGGATTCGGCGGCGCCCCCCGGGTGTTCCACGAGGTCTACGGGGACCAGACGGTCCCCTACACCGCCTACACGCCCTACGGGCAGGTCACCAACTTCGACTACAAGCGCTCCGTCGCCTCGGCCTTCGCCAACGGCGACATCGCCGGGCTCACCGACATGCCCGACCACGGCGGCCTCACCTCCGAGGAGGCCGTGGTCTTCGTCGACAACCACGACACCCAGCGCTACGAGCCCACCCTCACGTACGTGGACGGCGACCGCTACCACCTCGCCACCGCCTTCATGCTGGCGTACCCCTACGGCACCCCCGTGGTGATGTCCAGCTACGACTTCGAGGGCAACGTGACCGAGGGCCCGCCCAGCGTGGGCGAGCAGGACGGCAACCCCGCCGGGTGGATCACCGATGACAGCGACTGCTCCGACTCCGCGTGGGTCTGCGAACACCGGAACGAGGCCGTCAGCGGCATGGTGGCCTTCCGCGCGGCTGTGGACGGCGCCGGCCTGACCGAACGGGCCCGGGAGGGCTCCTCCCGCGTGGCCTTCGACCGCGGTGCGGCCGGGTTCGCCGCCTTCAACGCCTCGGGCGGGTCCTGGTCGCTGACGGCTCCGACCTCGCTTCCGGACGGCGAGTACGAGAACGCCTCCGGCTCCGGAACCGCCACGGTGTCCGGGGGCCAGGTCACCGCGACGGTCCCCGCTGACGGCGCCCTGGCGCTGCACGTGGGCGGCGAGTGCGAGCAGGACTGCGGCGGCGGCGATCCGGGCGATCCGGGCGAGCCCGGGTCCCCCGACACCCTGACCGCGACCGTCGAGACCCAGTTCGGCCAGGAGGTGTACGTGGTCGGCTCCACCCCCGAGCTCGGTTCCTGGAACCCGGCGAACGGCGCTCCGCTGAGCACCGACGCGTCCACCTACCCGCAGTGGTCCGGGAGCGTCACCATCGGTCCCGACACGGAGTGGAAGCTGGTCCGGGTCTCCCCGGGCGGCGGCGCGGACTGGGAGCCCGGTGACAACCGGGTCGGCCCGGCAGCCGCCGTCACCTGGGGTCAGCGCTGAGACCACCGGGCACCCCCGCGCTCGCGGGGGTGCCCGGCCCGGTTCAGCCCGCCGACGCGTCCTCCAGCGGCGCTGGGCAGGTCCTGCCGGGCTCCACCGTGAGTTCGTAGTGCCACACCTCGTTGGCGTAGGTCTGGCAGAGCCCGAACCTCGCACCGTGCTCGACGAACCAGTACGCCGCGTCCGTGCGCCCCACGTCCACCGCCGATCCCGTCACGTGCGAGGAGTCCTCGGGGGAGGCCACCCACCGGGCCGCCTCCTCCTCGGTCCCGTACACCTGCACCGCGGACTCCAGCAGGTACCGCTGGTAGCGCTCGCTGCGCCACCCGCTGGTCACCAGCACCTCGATCCCGGCCTCCTCCAGCGCCGCTTCGGCGGCCGCGCGCACTGCCGCCAACAGGTCGGGCTCCAGCTCGGACAGCGCGGGCACGTCGTCAGTGGGATCCAGGCCGCCGCCCTCGGGAACGAATCCGTCCTCGTGGCCCAGCGGGGTCAGCCGTGTCACCGGCAGGTCCCGCGCCCACGACTTCCCGGGGCCCGCCCCGTTCGCACCGGAGGCCGCGCAACCCGCCAGGGCCACCACCGCCAGGGCGGCCGCGGTCGTCAGAACGGTCGTTCGAAAGCGCATGGCACGTCCCTCCTCCGTGGGCCGAACCCCGTGCTCGGCACCGAAGGGCCCAGGTCACCAGGGCGGGTGTTGCGCGGATGTGTGCCGCCGAGCCAACACTTTCGCAACACCCCGCCTGCCTAGACTGGGTCGCCGACCTAGGGACGGGGGAACCGCATGCGCGTGCTGGTGGTCGAGGACGAGGTCTTCATGGCCGAGGCCCTCCAGGCGGGGCTGCGCCAGGAGGCCATCGCCGCCGACGTCGCCCTGGACGGCGACGCCGCGCTGGAACGGATCGGGGTCAACGACTACGACGCGGTCGTCCTGGACCGGGACCTCCCGGGCACCCACGGGGACGAGGTGTGCGCCGTCATCGCCCGCGACCACCCCGGCACCCGGGTCCTCATGCTCACCGCCGCCGCCCGACTGCGGGACAAGGTGGACGGCTTCTCCCTGGGCGCCGACGACTACCTCACCAAACCGTTCGCGGTCGAGGAGCTGGTCATGCGCCTGCGCGCGCTGGCCCGCAGACCAGCGGCCACGGTCCAGCCGGTGCTGGAACGGGCCGACCTGCGCCTGGACCCCTACCGCCGGGAGGCCCACCGTAGCGGCCGCCACGTCCGGCTGCCCCGCAAGCAGTTCGCCGTCCTCGAACTGCTCATGCGGGCGGACGGGGGAGTGGTGAGCGCGGAGACCCTCCTGGAGAAGGTCTGGGACGAACACGCCGACCCCTTCACCAGTGCGCCCCGGGTCACGGTGTCCCAGCTGCGCCGCGCCCTGGGGGAGCCGGACCCCATCGTGACCGTGCCCGGAGTGGGTTACCGCCTGGTCGACACCGGGGAGGGGAAGTGAGCGACGGCGGGGTGCGGGTCAGCGCCCGCCTGCGCCTGACCCTGGGCTACGCCGGGTTCCTGGTCGTGGCGGGTCTGGCGGTACTGGTCGGGGTGTACGCGGTCCTGCGGTACGTGCCCGACTATCCGCTCACTGCGGCCAACCCCGGCGACCTGGGGCAACCCATCGCGGCCCGCGGGCAGATCCTGGAGGCCGTCGTCCGGATGTCCGCGGGCGTCCTTCTGGTGCTGGCGGTGATCGGGCTGGTCGGCGGCTGGATCCTGGCCGGGTGGGTCCTGCGCCCCCTGAACCGGATCAACGACGCCGTCCTGATCGCCGCCACCGGCAGACTGGGCCACCGGGTCGCCCTCTCCGGCCGCAACGACGAGTTCCGGCAGCTCGCCGACGCCTTCGACCACATGCTGGACCGCCTCCAGGACGCCTTCGAGGCCCAGGAGCGGTTCGCCGCCAACGCCTCGCACGAACTCCGCACCCCGCTGGCGGTCAACGCGACCCTCCTGGACGTGGCCCGGCGCGACCCGGAGGGGCAGCACTACCCGCGCCTGCTCGAACGGCTCGACCTCACCAACGCCCGGGCCATCGGCCTCACCGAGGCGCTGCTGCGGCTGGCCGACGCCAACGCCGTCACCGCGGTGTCCGAACCCGCCGACCTCGCCGAGATCGCACGCGGGGTCCTGGTCGAGGGCGAGGAGGAGGCACGGCGTCGCGGCGTCCGGTTGGAGCACGGGCTCACCCCGGCCCCGACGGTCGGCGACACCGCGCTGCTCACCCAGCTCACCGAGAACCTGGTGCGCAACGCCCTGTGCCACAACACCCCGGTGGAGGGGACCACCTCCACCGCCCGGGTCACCACCGGCCGCGACCAGAGCACCGGTGACACCGTCCTGAGGGTGGAGAACACCGGGCCCGTGTACACACCGGAGACCGCGTCCCGCCTGCACGAACCCTTCCTCCGTGGCGCGGGACGCATCGGGTCCGGACCGGGACACGGCCTGGGCCTGGCCCTGGTGGCGCGGGTCGTGCGCGTGCACGGCGGCACCCTGGACCTGCTCCCACGTGGGGCCGACCAGGGGGGAGGGCTCACCGTCACGGTCACCCTCCCCGCCCGCGACGCCCGTCAGTCGTCGTAGAAGGCCCGTTCCATCACCGCGCGAGCCCGGCGCGTGGTCCGCAGGTAGGCCTCGGTCAGCTGTTCCGCCGGGCCCTCCGGCTCGGGACCCTCCGCCACCGTGTCGTCCTCCTCGGCACCCTCGCCGTCCGCGTCGGCCCCGTCCTCGTCGCCGAACCCCATGGCCTGGGCCAGCGCCGCACGTACCCGCAGGTCGTGCGGGATCGAGTCGCCGCCCCGGCCGCGCACCAGCATCACCATGCCGCGCACCCGCGAGGCGAGCCGCCACGACCGCTCCAGCACCACGCCGTCGTCGGCGGCCAGGAACCCGTGCGCCACCGCCACCGCCAGGGCGGGCAGGGTCTGCGGGGTGCGCAGGTCCGGGTACTCGTGCGCGTGCCGCAGCTGCACCAGCTGCGCCACCCACTCCACGTCGGACAACCCGCCCCGGCCCAGCTTCGTGTGCAGGGTCGGATCCGCCCCGCGCGGCAGCCGCTCAGCCTCCATCCGCGCCTTGAGCTTGCGGATCTCCAGCACGGAGGCGCGGGACACGCCACCCTCCGGGTAGCGGATCGGATCGATCAGCGCGACGAACGCCGAACGCAGCCCCTCGTCGCCGGCGATCGGCCGTGCCCGCAGCAGCGCCTGGCTCTCCCACACCTGGGACCAGCGCCCGTAGTAGGCGGCGTAGGAGTCCAGGGTGCGCACCACGGGCCCGCTCCTGCCCTCGGGGCGCAGGTCCGTGTCGATCTTCAGCGGGGGCTCGGCCTGCGGCATCTCCAGCAGTCGGGCCAGCTCCCGCACGATCGCCATGGCCTGCTTGGTGGCGGCGCCCTTGTCGGCGCCCGGCATCGGGTCGTGCACGTACATCACGTCGGCGTCGCTGGCGTAGGTCAGCTCACCGCCGCCGAACCGACCCATCGCCACGACGCAGACCCGGGTGAGCTCCTCGCCGCCGGACTCGGCCACCACCTTGGTGTAGGCCGCGCGCAGTGCGGCGTCGATGGTGACCGCCGCGATCCCCGTGAGGGCCCGGCCCACCTCCTCGACCGAGCACACCCCCAGCAGGTCGGCGGCGGCCGTGCGCAGCAGTTCCCGGCGGCGCAGCGCCCGCACCGCGGACACCTTCTCCTCCGGGGTGTCGTAGCGGCGCAGGGCCGCGTCGGCCTCGGCCATCAGCGACCGCGTCTCCCTGCGCCGGAGGTCGGCGTCGTCGCCCAGCATGGCAACCGCCTCGGGGGCGCGCAGCAACAGCTCGGTCACGTACCGGCTCGTGCCCAGCAGCCACGCCATCCGCTCGGCCACCCGGACGTCGTCCCGCAGCAGCCGCAGGTACCAGGGCGTGGTGCCCAGGGCGTCGCTGACCTGCCGGAACCCGAGCAGCCCGGCGTCCGGGTCGGGGGAGTCCGCGAACCATCCCAGCATCACCGGCAACAGCGTGCGCTGGATGGCCGCCCGGCGGGACAGCCCCGACGTCAACGACTCCAGGTGGCGCAGCGCCCCGCGCGGATCCACGAACCCCAGCGCCCCCAACCGCTCCACGGCCTGGTCAGCGGAGAGCCGGATCTCGTCCTCGGGCAGGGCGGCCACCGCGTTCAGCAGCGGACGGTAGAAGAGCTTCTCGTGCAGGCGGCGCACCTCCGCTGACACCCGCTTGCGGGCGCCGGTCAGCTCCCGTACCGAATCGGCGGTGAACCCCAGGGCCCGACCCAGCTGCCGCAGCCGCGATGGGCCGTCCGGGGCCTGGGGGTCGGGCATCAGGTGGGTCCGGCGCAGCCGCTCCAACTGCAGCAGGTGCTCCACCCGACGCAGGAACCGGTAGGCGTCGGAAAGTCCCGCCGCGTCCCGCCGCCCCACGTATCCGTACTCCGACAGCGCCGCCAGCGCCTGGAGGGTGTTGCCCGACCGCAGGCGCTCGTCCGAACGCCCGTGCACCAGCTGGAGCAGCTGCACGGAGAACTCGATGTCGCGCAGGCCTCCCGGGCCCAGCTTCAGTTCGTGCTCGGCCTGGCCCGCGGGGATGTGCGCCACCACCCGGCGGCGCATGGCCTGCACGTCCTCCACGAAGTCCTTGCGCCCGGAGGCCTCCCACACCAGCGGTGCGATCGCCTCCGCGTACTGGCGGCCCAGCCCCTCGTCCCCGGCGATCGGCCGGGCCTTGAGCAGCGCCTGGAACTCCCAGGTCTTGGCCCAGCGGTCGTAGTACGCCAGGTGTCCGGCCAACGGCCGAACCAGCGGACCGTTGCGGCCCTCCGGACGCAGCGCCGGGTCCACCTCCCACAGGGTGCCCTCCGCGTCGGTCTCCGACGGGACGCGCATCATCGCCGTGGCCAGCCGCGTGGCGGCCCTCTGGGCCTCCTGTTCGTCGGCGGGCACGCCGTCCTCGTCCAGGGCGGGTTCGGCCACGAACACCACGTCCACGTCGCTGACGTAGTTCAGTTCGCGCCCGCCGCACTTGCCCATGCCGATCACGCTCAGACGGCACAGCGCTGCGTCCTCGGGGGACTCCGCGCGGGCCACCGCCAGCGCCGCGTCCAGGGTCGCCGCCGCGAGGTCGGCCAGCTCGGCGGCGACCTCGTCCACGGTGTTCACCCCGGTCAGGTCGCGCCCGGCCAGCCGCAGCACACGGCGCCGGTAGGCCACACGCAGCGTGTGCCGCAGCACCGCCGAGGGTTCGTCGTCCCCGCCCAGCCCCAAGGAGAGGTCGGCCACCGGGGAGGCATCGTCGGGCCGCGCGCCGACGGTGTGCATCAGCCCCCGGCGCAGCTCCTCCCGGTCCGGGGTCCGGGCGGCGTCGGCCCCGCGCAGCTCACGCCAGTCGCCGGGGTGGCGCACCAGGTGGTCGGTGAGCGCCGGGCTGACCCCGAGGACACCGCACAGGCGGGTGCGCAGGTCCCGCTCCTCCCGCAGGGCCGCGCGCACCTCCTCCGGGTCCGGGGCGGCCTCCAGCAGTCGGAGCAACCCCAGCAGCGCCTGGTCCGGGTCGGCCGCGGCCGCGAGGGCGCCGATCACCTCGGTGTCGGCCAGGGCGTCCAGCCCCGCCTCCTCCACCAGCCGCACGGCCCGGGTGCTGTCACTGAAACCGCGTCGAGCGAGCGCGCCCGCTGTCATGTTGGTTCTTCCGTCCCTTGCCACGCGTCAACGGTAGCCGCATCGGGGAACCATGCCCCGGAACCGGGTCGGGGCCGGTACCCGAACTGGATACCGGCCCCGAAGGGTGTCGCTAGATGTCGTAGTACAACTCGAACTCGCGCGGGTGCGGACGCAGGCGCAGGGAGTCGATCTCCTCGGTGCGCTTGAAGTCGATGTAGGTCTCGATCAGGTCCTTGGTGAAGACCCCGCCCTCCAGGAGGAACTCGTGGTCGGCCTCCAGGGCCTCCAGAGCGGCGTCGAGGGACGCCGGGACGGTCTCGATCGCGGCGGCCTCGGCCGGGGGCAGCTCGTACAGGTCCTTGTCGACCGGCTCCGGCGGCTCGATCTTGTTCCGGATCCCGTCCATGCCCGCCATCAGCATGGCCGAGAAGGCCAGGTACGGGTTGGCCGAGGGGTCCGGCACCCGGAACTCGATGCGCTTGGCCTTCGGGTTGGACCCGGTGAGCGGCAGGCGGATGCAGGCCGAGCGGTTCCGCTGGCTGTAGACCAGGTTGATCGGGGCCTCGTAGCCCGGCACCAGGCGGTGGAAGGAGTTCACCGTCGGGTTGGTGAAGGCCAGCAGCGCCGAGGCGTGCTTGAGCAGACCGCCGATGTAGTAGCGGGCCGTGTCCGAGAGCTGACCGTAGCCGGCCTCGTCGAAGAACAGCGGGGCGCCGTCCTTCCACAGGCTCTGGTGGCAGTGCATGCCCGAACCGTTGTCGCCGAAGAGCGGCTTGGGCATGAACGTGGCGGTCTTGCCGGCCTCGTTCGCGACGTTCTTCACGATGTACTTGTACAGCTGGACCTTGTCGGCCTGCTCGAGCAGCGTGCCGAACCTGATGCCGATCTCGGCCTGCCCGGCGGTGCCGACCTCGTGGTGCTGGAGTTCGACCTCGATACCGGAGTCGATCAGGGTCCGCACCATGTCGGAGCGCAGGTCGCTGTAGTGGTCGACGGGCTCGACGGGGAAGTAGCCGCCCTTGAAGCGCGGACGGTAGCCCCGGTTGCCGCCCTCGATCGCGGAGCCGGTGTTCCAGGCGCCCTCGATCGAGTCGATCTCGTAGTAACCGGTGTTCGCGCGCGTCTCGAACTTGACGTCGTCGAAGATGTAGAACTCGGCCTCGGGGCCGAAGAAGGCGGTGTCGGCCACGCCCGAGCCCTTGAGGTAGGCCTCGGCCTTGCGGGCGACGTTGCGCGGGTCGCGGCTGTACGACTCCAGCGTGAGCGGGTCGTGGACGAAGAACGTCATGTTCAGCGTCTTGTGCTTGCGGAACGGGTCCAGGACGCCGGTGCTCAGGTCGGGCAGGAGCAGCATGTCGGACTCGTGGATGGCCTGGAAGCCGCGGATCGAGGAACCGTCGAACATCTGGCCGTCGGTGAACGTGGACTCGTCAACGTTCTCGACCGGGAGGGTAACGTGGTTCACGCCTCCGAACAGGTCCGTGAACCGGACATCGAGGAACCTGACGTCCTCGTCTCGGATGTAGGCGAGAACCTCTTCGACGCTGCTGAACAAAACGGAACCTCCGTGCAGATAGCTGAGACGGCGGGTTCGCGGGCCGCACCATCGCGGCCATGTCGAACCACGCGCCGTCTCCCGGCCTCGTCATCGAAGCTAGGAGCGCGTGATTTCCACGCCGTGTCTCGATTGTTTCCTGCATGTTACGGAGCCGGTCGCGCGCATTGGCCAGTGGTCCCGTAACGGTGATTCCGCCTGTTTCAGGGCGAAACCGGGACACCCGAATCTTTCGGAGTGACCGGGGACACACCCTCTCCCGTGGCACGTCACAGCGCTCGCGCGGGCCCGCGCGCGGAGGGTGACGTGGGGCGGATAACGTGAAAAACATGAGCGACAAGAGCCGGAGCGGCGCCCCCACGGTCTCCGAAGACGACTTCCGTTACCGCGGCAACCGGTTGGGTCTGCCCGAGAGCGGGAGCGGTTCGGTGCCCGGCGTCATGCGCCGCCTGGTCGGCCTCGCTCTGGACTGGGGCATCTCCGCGATGCTGGTGTGGGTCGCCATCAGCCTCGGGCTGGTCGGCCAGGAACTGGCCGCCGCCGCTGCCGCCGGGGGAGACCCCGAGGCCATCGCCCTGACCAACTTCACCACCCTGTCCACTCTGGTGGTGTTCGCGGCGATGAACCTCGTCCTGCTGACGCTGTTCGGTACCACGATCGGGCGACGACTCGTCGGGGTCGGCATCAGTGGAACCGGCGAGCGCTCCTGGCCCTGGTTCGCCTCCATGGCGGTGCGCACCCTGCTGTTGTGCCTGGTGATCCCGGCCGTGGTGTACGACCGCGACACGCGGGGCCTGCACGACCGCGCCGCCGGAACCGTCGCGACCCGCTACTGAGCGAACACGGGCCGTACGCACCCCTGCGCGCGCTGTGCGCACGCGCGTGCGCACCCGTGCCGAGCTGCTGTTAGCATCCGTTCACGGCGTTTCCGCAGGGACCCCCGCGACCTCGGGCCGTGTACCGCCTCTCGACGCCCGCCGCTCCGGCGGGCGCGCCGCCCGGACACGCCCTGGCTGCCCTGACCCCGCCCCCCTCTAGGTCTCCTCGCACCCTCGAAGGTTCGCATGGCTGGAAGACGCTCCGCCCCTCGCAGCTCCGGTGCCCTGGGCACCTCCCGGCTGTCCGCCGCACAGTGGGTCGCGTGCGTCGTGACCGCGCTGGCGATCATCGCCAGCCTCGGAAGTTACGGCTGGTACCAGGGCCTGATCGGCAACATCACGACCGCCCAGGTCGACACCGACGAGTGGGACCGGCCCACGAGCGTCGAGGGTGTCATGAACATCCTCATCATCGGCTCGGACGTGCGCTCCGGCGAGAACGCCGAGTACGGCGAGGTCGAGGGCGCGCGGCCGGACACGATGCTCATCGCGAGCATCAACGTGGACAACGGCGCCGCCACCCTGGTCAACCTGCCCCGCGACCTCATGGTCGACCTGCCCGGCTGCGAGGCCGTTGAGGGCTACGAGGGCATGCAGCCCCAGCAGGGCATGATCAACTCGGCCATGACCTTCGGCGGGGTGGGCTGCCAGTGGAACGCGGTCGAGCAGGTCACCGGCGTGCACCTGGACCACTTCCTGATGATGGACTTCGTCGGCTTCAAGGACATGGTCGACGCCATCGGCGGGGTGGAGATGTGCATCCCCGAACCGATCGACGACCCCAAGGCGCACCTGGTGCTGGACGCCGGACTCCAGAGCCTGGACGGCGAGGACTCGCTCGGCTTCGTGCGCTCCCGCTACTCGCAGGGCGACGGCAGCGACCTGTCGCGGATCGACCGCCAGCAGGAGTTCATGGGCGCCATGCTCCGCGAGGTCCTCAGCAGCGAGGTGATGACCAGCCCCGTCACCATCACCCGCTTCCTCGGAGCCGTCACCGAGTCCATCACCACCGACGAGGAGCTGACGGTCGACACCATGGCCGACATCGCGATCTCCATGCGCGAGGTCGACCTGGACCGGGTCCAGTTCGTCACGGTTCCCAACGGCGCCCACCCGGCCGACGAGAACCGCATCATCATGAGCGACGCCGCCCCGGCCCTGTTCGAGGCGATCAACAACGGCGAGGACCTGGGTGGCGGCGACGACGGCGACAGCGACAGCGACGACACGTCCGAGGACGTCTCGGTGGAGCCCGGGGACGTCGCCGTCGAGGTGGTGAACAACACCGGGATCGGGGGACTGGCCCTGGAGATCCAGGCAGTGCTGGTCCAGGAGGGTTTCGTGGTCACCGGCGTCGGCAACCCCGAGGTCCGCGCGCCCGAGCTCACCACCGTCTACCACGGGCCGGGCGACGAGGCCGCGGCCAAGCTGCTCGCGGACAGTCTCACCAACGCCCAGACGGAGGAGGCCGAGGGCCTGGAGCAGACCCTCGAACTGGTCGCGGGGTCCGACTGGGAGGGCTTCGGGGGTTCCTCCTCCGAGTCCGACCTGTCCATCACCGACGACCTCGGCGGCGTCACCGCCGAGAAGCAGGAGAGCGCCTGCTAGGTGGCAGTCCTACGGGGGTGCCTCATCGGGGGCGCCCCCGTTTCCGTGCGCGGGGTCTGACACAACGAGACCGTTCCGGTACCATCCGGGGGGTTACGTCCGAGTAGTCATGGGGACCTCCGTGACTGGTTTCCCTCTTCGGGCGATTTCTCCTCTCATGTCCCAGATCGGATCGCAGGTGCCCTCTTGGCCCCAAGAAACGTGTCGAAGGCCGCTGCCGGGATGACGCCCGGCAAGTGGTTGGCGTGCGGGATGACCGGGGTGGTCATCGCCGGGAGTCTGACTGGCTACGGCGTCTACCAGGACGTCCTCGCCATCGACACCGCCGAGATCGACCCCGACGGCTGGGGGGACCGGCCCGCGCAGGTGGACGGGGTGCACAACATTCTGCTCCTGGGCACGGACGAGCGCGCGGGGGACGACGCCAGCTACAACGAGCTCAACGGCATCCGCCCCGACGTCCTGGTGGTCGTCAGCATCGACACCGACAACGGCGGGGTGACCATGGTCAACATGCCCCGCGACACGATGGTCGAGATCCCGCCGTGCGACGCGGGCGAGGACGGCCAGGGCTGGAACGGCGGCGTCGACCAGCTCAACCACGCCATGACCTACGGCGGCATGGACTGCCAGGGCAACACGGTGGAGACCATCACCGGCATCCACCTCGACCACATGGTCCTGGTGGACTTCGCCGGGTTCGAGAACATCGTGGACTCGATCGGCGGCATCGAGATGTGCGTCCCCGAACCGATCGACGACCCCAAGGCGCACCTGGTGCTGGACGCCGGACTCCAGCGGCTCGACGGTGAGCAGGCCCTGGGCCTGGCGCGCTCCCGCGACAGCGCCGAGAACGGCAGCGACCTCGGCCGGATCGACAACCAGCAACGGATGATCGGCGCCATCCTGCGCGAGGTCACCGAGGGTGAGATCCTGTCCAGCCCCAGTACCCTCTACGGATTCCTCGACTCCATCACCGACAGCCTCACCACGGACGACGGCTTCAGCACGGACAAGATGACCGAGCTCGCCGTCGCCATGCGCGAGGTCGACCTGGGCCGGATGAACATGGTCACCGCCCCCGTCACCGACTACCCCGTCGACCCCAACAAGGTCGCGCTGGAGGAGCCCGCCGCCCAGGAGCTGTTCGCGGCGGCGGCCTCGGGTGAGCTGGCCGAGGGCGAGGACTCCGGGGACGACGCGGGAGACGCGGAGGACTCCGGCGGGGCCGCTCCCTCCGACGTGTCCCTTCGGGTGCTCAACAACACCGGCATCGACGGTCTGGGCAGCCAGGTCCAGGGGCTGCTGGAGGCCGAGGGCTTCGTGGTCACCGAGTCCACCAACCCCGACCTCCGCGCGCCCGACACGACCACGGTCTACCACGGGCCGGACCGGGCCGAGCATGCCGAGCTCCTGGCCTCCTCCCTGTCGGTCGCCGAGGTGGTCGAGGAGCCCACGCTCGGCGACGACCTGGAACTGGTCATGGGCTCGGCAGACTGGGACGGCCTGGCCGCCAGCGGGGGGTCGGGCGGCGGATCCGCCACCGACGGCATCGAGACCACCTCCGCCGCCGAGGACGAGGTGAGCTGCTCCTAGCAGCCGAACCCACGCCCACCGAACGAGAACGGGGCCCGTCACACCAGGTGTGACGGGCCCCGTTCTCGTGTGCTCGGGAGGGAGCGGATCAGCCCCCGGCCGTGTTGCCGCGCATGCCCTTGGGCAGCTTCGCGCCCTTGGGCATGGGGCCCTTGGGCATCCGCATCGCGGGCGGCAGCGCCTTGAGGCGGTAGTTCAGCTCGGCGGTGTCTCCCTTGTCCAGGTTGCGCGGCAGCTTGACCAGCGCGCGCTGGAGCTTGGAGACCGGGACCTGGTCCTCGCCGTTGCCGACCTTGAAGTCGTAGATGGGCGTGTCGTGGGCCACGCGGGCGACGCGCTTCTTCTCACCGGCGATCAGACCCTTGAGCCGACCGGGGTCGCCCTCGCCGACCAGGACCACACCGGGGCGGCCGACCACGCGGTGGACGACGTCCATCTGCTTGTTCGCGGCCACTCCGGGCTCGACCACCCAGTTGCCGCGCATGTTCTCCAGGATCGCCATGCCCGCGCCCAGGCGGCCGTCCAGCATCTGGTACTGCACCCGCTGGGCGGAGCGGGTGAACATGATGAACCCGACCAGGAAGGCGATCGGCAGACCGGTCAGCGGCCAGATGATCCAGGAGCCGGTCCAGATGCCGATGCCGACGAAGACCGCGAGGATCACGACCGCGACGGCGATCGCGATCGGGATCGTCCGCGGGCTCTGCTTGTGCACGACCTTGGCGACCATGCCGATCTGCTTCAACCGGCCCGGCTGCTTCTCGCCACCCTGACCGGCGGTCGTTTTCTCGGACTTCTTCGCCATCGTGCTTCAGGCAGCGCACACCGACCTCGTCGGTGGGGAAGGAGATCCCTGTGCTGCCTTGCCTCCTCTTCGCGGTCGACCTATGGTGCGGCGCCTTCCGGCGCCGCCAGCTGGGCGCCTTGGAACACCAGGATATGTGTCCGGCTCCCGAGATGCGGAACGGTGGCCCGTGGGCCACCGTTCCAGCTTGGTCACGACTCGGGTGTATCAGCCGTTATGCGTTGCTCGTGGCCCTGGTGGCCTCGGCGTCACGCTTCTCGCGGGCCTGCTTGTACAGGGTTCCGGCGCGGTACGACGAACGCACGAGCGGACCGGACATGACTCCGGCGAAACCGATCTCCTCGGCCTCCTTGCCCAGCTCCACGAACTCCTGCGGCTTCACCCAGCGGTCGATCGGGTGGTGCAGCTTGGAGGGACGCAGGTACTGGGTGATGGTCAGCAGGTCGCATCCGGCCTCGTGGAGGTCGCGCATGGCCTCGCTGATCTCCTCGCGGGTCTCGCCCATGCCCAGGATCAGGTTGGACTTGGTGACCAGACCGTCCTCGCGCGCCTCGGTGATGACCCTCAGCGAACGCTCGTAGCGGAAGCCCGGGCGGATGCGCTTGAAGATCCGCGGCACGGTCTCCACGTTGTGCGCCAGGACCTCGGGGCGCGAGCCGAAGACCTCGGCCAGCTGGTCGGGGTCCGCGTTGAAGTCCGGGATGAGCAGCTCGACGCCGGTGTCCGGGTTGAGCTCGTGAATCTTGCGCACCGTCTCGGCGTAGAGCCAGGCGCCGCCGTCCTCCAGGTCGTCGCGGGCCACACCGGTGACGGTGGCGTAGCGCAGCTCCATCTTCTTGACGGAGGTGGCGACCTTGGTCGGCTCCATCCTGTCCAGCGCCGACGGCTTGCCGGTGGCGATCTGGCAGAAGTCGCAGCGGCGGGTGCACTGGTCACCACCGATGAGGAACGTGGCCTCCCGGTCCTCCCAGCACTCGTAGATGTTGGGGCAGCCCGCCTCCTGACAGACGGTGTGCAGGCCCTCGCCCTTGACCAGGGACTGGAGCTCGGTGTACTCCGGCCCCATGTGCGCCTTGATCTTGATCCACGGCGGCTTTCTCTCGATCGGGGTCTCGCTGTTGCGCGCCTCCACGCGCAGCAGCTTGCGGCCCTCAGGAGCGATGGTCAACGCGAACCCGTTCCCTTCTGTACCCCTTGACGGGGACCCTCGCGCCCCTCGTGGGGGCTGTGGTCAGTCATCCGCGGGCGGTGGCGCCGGAGAGCATTCCGGAGCCGTCGGTGTGGCTGTACTCCGCCGCGCCGAGGACGTCGGCCAGGTGCCGTTCGAGGCGCGGTCGCGCGTCGGCGACGGTGACGGAGCGCCCCAGTTCGTTGGTGAGCGAGGTGACCCCCGCGTCGGTGATCCCGCAGGGGACGATCCGGTCGAACCACGACATGTCATTGTCGCAGTTCAACGCCAGACCGTGCATCCCGACCCCGCGGGCGATTCGACAGCCGATCGCGGCGACCTTGCGTTCGATCAGTCCGCGCTCGGGGTCGGCGTCCAGCCAGACCCCTGTACGGCCCTCGACCCGCAGACCCGTGAGGCCGTAGTCGGCGAGGGTGCGGATGATGGCCTCCTCCAGCATGCGGACGTAGGCGATCACGTCGATCGGGTCCGACAGCCTGACGATCGGGTACACCGTCAACTGGCCCGGCCCGTGCCAGGTGATCTTCCCACCCCGGTCGATGTCCACCACGGGAGCGCCGGGGTCGGTCATGGGACGATCCGACCTCCCAGTGCGCTTGCCCGCCGTGTAGACGGGCTCGTGTTCCAGGAACAGGACCGTGTCGGCCACCTCATCGGCGACGCGGCTCTGGTGGAGCCGTCTCTGGAGATCCCAGCCCTGGTGGAACGGGACGGGGGTGTCGCCCAGCCATGCGTAAACGAGATCACTCACACCTCCACCTTACGCCCCGGCGAGAGGGGCGGGTCAGGGCAGGATGTCGGATAGCGCACTACTGTCGCCGGGCGGTCCGGGGGAATAGGGGAACCCGTCCGCGCGTTCCCGTCGAACTTTCTCGGGGTTTTTCCGCGAAAGGACTGCGGGCGGCTGCTGTGTCTTCTAGGTTGTGAGTGGGACATGGAACTCCGCGTCAGCGCGGGGCTACCGTGGGCGACGCGCTGTCGGGCTGGCATGCGCTCGCTGAACCCGCAGACCTTTGATGATGGGGATCATCAGGGGATGGTGATTGGTGGGGTAGAAAGACGGGGCGGTGCCGTTCAGGCGCCGCCCCGTCCACCTTTTCACCCGCGCGGTCCCTCAGCCAGGGAAGGGGCGCCGTGCGCGGGCCTCACGCAGCGACAGCGCCCACCACACCAGCTGGTCCAGCATCTCCTCCACGGCGTCCTCCGCGCCCCTCAGCTCCGCGACGGGGCCTCCCTGGGCGCCGAACGTGCGCTGTGCGTTGTGCAGGCTCACGGAGGTGCGCACCGACGTGACGTGCAACTCGGCGAAGACCGCGCGCAGCTGCTCCACGGCGCGCAGGCCACCGGACATGCCGCCGTAGGAGACGAAGGCGACCGGTTTGGCGAACCACTCCTTGCGCGCGGAGTCGATGGCGCTCTTCAGCGGGCCGGGGTAGCCGTGGTTGTACTCCGGGGTGACCACCACGAAGCCGTCCGCGGCGTCGACGCGGGGCGAGAACGCCTCCAGGGCGGCCCCGTGGCCGTCGCCGAGGTCCAGCTCGGCCACGTCCAGGACGTCGAGGGTGACGCCCTCCCGGGACGCGGCCCGGTCCAGGAACCATCCGGAGACCACGGTGCCGGTACGGCCGTTGAGGTTTCCACCCAGGATGACGGCGATCCGCAGGTCCGGCTGTTGCATGGGGTTCCTCGTCTTCGACTGGGCCTGGGGAGGGGGTTCGGGGAGGCGCGACCACGATAGGACGTCAAGTCAGGTTGAGGTCAAGTCGGGGGTGGTGGGAGGTGTCGCCGACGCACGAAAGGCCCGGGCCGGACACCCGCGCTGGGTGCCCGGCCCGGGCCGGGAGCGGCCTCCCCGAGCGGGGAGGCGTGGCTCAGGACAGACCGAGGTCGCCCTCGAAGGCGCCCTCCTCCAGGCGCTCCTTCACGGTCTGGAGGAAGCGTCCGGCGTCGGCGCTGTCGATCAGGCGGTGGTCGTGCGCCATCGACAGGTAGACCATCGAGCGGACCGCGATGACCTCGCCGCCCATGGCCTCGTCCTCGACGACCACGGGACGCTTGACGACCGCGCCGGTCTCCAGGATCGCGACCTGCGGCTGGTTGATGATCGGGGTGCCGAAGAGCGCACCGGTGTGGCCGGTCTCGGAGATCGAGAACGTGCCGCCACCCAGCTCGTCCGGGCCGAGCTTGCCGGTGTGGGCGCGCTCGGTCAGGTCGGTGAGGCCGCGGGCCAGACCACCGAGGTTCAGCGAACCGGCTTCCTTGACCACCGGGGCGAGCAGACCGCGCTCGGTGTCCACGGAGACGGCCAGGTTCTCGACGTCGTGGTAGGTCACCGTCTGGTCGGCGGCGTTGATCACCGCGTTGACCTTCGGGTGGGCCCTGAGGGCCTCCACGGCGGCCAGCGCGATGAAGGGGAAGAAGCCCAGCTCCACGCCCTCGCGCTTGGCGAAGTCGGCGGAGGAGTGGTCGCGCAGGCGCGCGATCTTGCTGACGTCGACCTCGATGACCTGGGTGGTCGTGGCGGAGACGCGCAGCGACTCGACCATGCGGTCGGCGATGGACTTGCGCAGACGGCTCAGCTTCTCCGTGCGACCGCGCACCGAGGTGTCCGAGGTGACCTTGCGAGCGGCGGCGGGTGCGGCGGCGGCCGAACGCTGGGTCTCGGCAGCCTTGAGGACGTCCTGCTTGCGGATGCGACCGCCCACACCGGTGCCGGTGACCCGGGCCAGGTCGACGCGGTGCTCGCTGGCGAGCTTGCGGACCAGCGGGGTCACGTAGCCCTCGGCCACGGCGTCGGTACCGGAGGCCTGACCGGTTCCGCTGAGCGTCTCGACGTCCACCGACGGGCTGCCAGCGTCCTGCTCACGTGCGGCGGGAGCAGGCGCGGACTGGGCGGCCGGGGCGGGGGCGGCCCCGCCGTACGGAGAAGCGGGACCTAACCCGTGGTCACCCGCTCCGCCTCGGCGTCAGTCTCGGAACCCTCGTCCTCGCCCGCGGCGCGGGGAGCGGGGGCGGGGACGATCCCCTGC
>NZ_LAVM01000100.1:0-18331 GCF_001083815.1 Nocardiopsis sp. SBT366
CCCCGGTACAGACGGACCACCTGACCGGCCCCGGTCCCACCCCTCAGGGCCGGTCAGGTGGTCCGTCTGTACCGGGGCGGGCCGACTCCGGGTCCGCGGCTCCGGACGGCCCGGAGCCGGTGTCGGGGTCGAGGTCGGGGGAAGGGGAGCCGGACGGCCCGGTGTCGGGGTCGGCGGGTCCGTCGGCGACCGGTTCGTCGAGGGTGACCAGGTCCAGGAGCTGCCGGGCCTCCGAGAGGGCCTCGGCCAGTTCGGTCTGGCCGGTCTCCGAGACCTCGAAGAACGCCTCCTCCATCCATCCCCGGGTGGTCGCCAGCCAGGCGACCACCCGCTCGTCGCGGTCACCGGGCGCGGTGTGCGCGACCTCGCCGACCAGTTCGACCAGCGTCCACAGCGCCTGCGGGGTGTCGCGGCCCCACCACGACGCCAGGTACGGGCCGAGTTCGTCCCCGGCCTCCGCGAGCGTCCCCCACGGCGCGAGTTCCCGGTCCTCGTCGGTGAGGCCGAGCTCCCACCAGACGGACAGGCAGGCCCGGAGCGACGCGCGCTCGTCCTCTGGCCAGTCGGTCCACCCGGCCTGGCGGAGTTTGGCGAAGAGCCCGTGGAGGTCCGCGTCACCGCGGAGGGAGAGTTCCAGAAGTCTGGGCAGGAAGTGGCGCAGGTCATCCACGTCGCCCCACGTGTTCAGGGCCTTGTGGGAGAACCGGCGCAGCCGCTCGGCGTCGAGCTCCCGCAGCGGAGCCCCGAGCAGGTCATGGTGGTCGTTCTCGGTGACGCAGTGCTGACACCCCTCCACCCTCGCGGGTCGGGGGTAGCGCGCGAACACCCGGTACACGTCCTCGATCTCGCTCTGCACGCCCCCAGGATGGCCCAACGGCCCCCGGCACCGCTACGGGTGCCGGGGGCCGTGTCGGATCGGAACGGGTCGGGTTCACCCCGCGGGCGGGCCTCCGGACAGGCCCACCCCGGCGAGACGCTCCTGGTCAGCCGCGCGCATGCCACCATGTCCAGCAGGATCGGCTCGACCGGCCGGGGGCGACGAAGGCGTCCGGAACGTGGTGTCAGAGCCCCGGCGGGAGGGCGGACCGCGTCCGTGGCCGACGCGGACACCGCGAACCAGCGCACATTCCTACGCCACCGAGGAGCCGCCCACCGAGCCCCGTCAGCGAGGACGGCGCGTCGCCCTCCCACCCGCTGTCCTCGGATCGTCGCTGCCTCACCCAGTGACACGACCCGCGACGGGGGCGCCCCTCAGCGCTCAGCCGACGCAGTCGCAGTGCGGAACCACCACGTTCAACACAGTGGCCAGCACCGTGAGTGCGAGCGGCAGCAGCACCAGCAGAGCTGCGACGGCGTAGGAGCCCGCTCCGGCGGTGGACCGGTCCGGCCGCACCTGGCGGTGCACCCGACGCACCGGGCAGGCGCCGGTCACCGACAGGGCCGGTTCCGGTCCCCCGGTTCCCGCCGCCGCCATGATCCCCAGGGCGTGGGCGAGGGCGTGCGGGCCCGCCTCCCGGGCCGCGCGGTCGTCGGCCACCCACTCCACGAGTTCGGGGACCTCCCGGGCGGCCGCGCGCAACAACGGGACCCCGGGGAAGGCGGCGTCGAGCAGTCTGGTCCAGGTGACCAGGAGGTGGTGGCGGCCGTCCAGATGGGCCCGCTCGTGGGCCAGGACCGCACGGAGTTCCGGCCCGGTCAGCTGGTCGAGGGCTCCCCGGGTGACGACGATCCCCAGGCGGCGGCCGGGCACGCAGTAGGCGGCCGGTTCGGGGCGCTCCAGCAACCAGACCCGGTCCAGGTGCAGAGTGCGGCGGTCTCCGGTGGCCGCGAGGGTCCGGCCGTGCTCGCGGGTCCAGGCGCGTCGCCTCCGGGCACGGCGCGCGGCCGTCCACGAGAGGCGGGCCAGGCCCAGGGCGCCGAGCAGTCCCGCGACCGCGACCCCGCCCTCCGCGCCGTTCCGCTGGACCGCCTGGAAGAGATCCACGCACGCGGCGACGAACGCCTTCACACCCGGGCCCATCACCTTGGTGGCCAGGGTGGCGAGCAGGACCGCGCAGGCCAGCAGCCACACGACGGTGGTGAGCGTCCAGAGCGCGAGCATCGCCCGTGCGCTGGCGCCCCGGCCCTCATGGAAGGCGCGCAGGGCACGGGGCCCCGCCGTGCTCCACAGCAGGACCACCGCCAGGGAGGCCAGGGACCAGGTCACGGTTCCTCTTGCCGGGGGATGTCAGCGAGCAGATCGCGGAGGAGGTCGAGGTCGCGGGGGTCCATCCGGTCCACGAAGCGCAGAAGGGCCACCTGGGAGTCGCCGCTGTCGTCCAGGGCCCCGTGCATGCGGTCGGCCGCGTGGGAGGCCCGGTCGCGCAGCGCGCGGTAGAACCACAGGCGGCCGGTGCGTTCCCGGTCGACCCACTCCTTGCGGCGCAGGTTCTCCAGGACCGTGGAGATGGTGGTGTAGGCCGGTTCGCGCTCGGCCAGGCCGTCGACCACCTCGCGCACGCTGAGGGGCCGTCCGGCGGCCCACAGGACCGCCATCACCGCGGACTCCAGTGACCCGAGTCCCGGAACCGTGTTACTCATGGCCCACCGTTCGTCATGCGCTTCTCCGTCCAAGAATAGGCAACCCGGCCCGCCGTTCAGCTGACGGCCAGCGCCGCGAGCACGCCGCCCCCGTTCCCGGGGACCCGCAGGACGGCGGGGCCGCCGGGGAGCGCGGCCACCGGTGTCAGGTCCGAGGCCTCCGAGGGGAGCTCTGCGGCGACCCCACCAGTGGCCGTGTCGACCGCGCGACCCACCCCGCCCTCGGCGGCGGTGTACAGGGTGTCCCCGACCAGACCGGCGAGCCGTTCGCCCGGCCGGGTGGGCAGTTCCCATGCCGGTTCGGGGTCCGTCGCGGCCAGCCCGTACAGCCTGGCCTCCCCTTCCCCGACCGGGGCGGCCAGGACCACCGTGCGGTCCAGGCCGTCGCCGAGCAGGCGGGGGCGCACGTCGGGGGCGAGGGTCAGCAGGCGTTCACCGGTCCGCAGGTGGTGCACCGTGTACAGGAGCACCTCCCGGTCGTCATCCGCGCCCACTCCCCCGACCTCGTCGGCCGCCGTCCACTCCAGGACCACGGCGGCGCCGGAGTCGCTGGAGGGGCGGGGGCCGTACCCGACCGAGACCGGCCGGTCGCCCAGCTCGTCCGGGACCGTGAGGTCGGCGTGGGCCCACAGTTCCCCCTGCTCCGAACCGAGGGCCCGCAGCTCGCCGTCCCGGTGCAGCAGCAGCGTGCCGTGGTGTTCGTGCAGGACGGTGTCCCCGTCCTCCTCGTCGGCGACCACCTCCCCGGTGCCCGCCGCCAGCGCCGCCTTCGGACCACTCGCCTCGGTCATCACGCTGCCCGCCAGAGCGGCGAACACCAGCCCCGGGCCGACCAGAGTCCCCGGCACCTCGGTCGGTCCCCAAAGGCGCTCCCCGGTGTCCGGGTCGTGGGCCGAGGCGGTGGTCACGAAGGCGAGGACGCCCCCGTCGGGATCGGGCTCGCGGTCCAGCAGCACCACGAACTCCGCACCGCCCTCCTCCGCGCGCGCCACGGTGAACCCGGTGCAGCTGGGGTCCCGTTCGGTGGCCCAGCGGGTGACCCCGTCCCGGTCCACTCCCAGGAAGTGGAGCGGCCCTCCCGCCTTCTCCTGTGACACACCGACGAAGGAGGAACCCGCCGCCCGGGGCTCGGAGGAGAAGGGCGCCGTCCACAGGGCCGGTCCCTCCAGGGGGTACGGCAGCGCACCGGCGACGGAGGGCGGGGGCGTGGCCGGGGTGTCGCGCGGTTCGACGTCGGGGGTCGGTCGGGGGACGCAGGCCGTGACCAGGAGGAGGGCGGCCCACGGTGCGGCCAGGGAAGCTGTCCGCACCGTGGGGAACCGCGCGCTACTCCGCACGCCCCGCCGTCCGGCCGGGGTTCGGGGAGTCCTCCCGCGCGTCCGCATCCGGTCCCGTCTCTTCGGCCCCCGCCGCCGCGATCCCCGCCTCATCCGGCCCCGCGACCTCGGAGTCCTCGTCCCCGGCGGTCCGGCGCCGGGAGTGGACGGTGCCGACCGTCACCAGGACCACCAGCACGGCCAGCGCCCCGAGGGCGACCAGGTCGGTGCTGGTGCCCAGTCGCGCGAAGACACCCTGGGCACGGTCGGCGGTCTCCGCCATCCAGCCCGCGCCGGGGAGCGAGGTCATCGAGGCGGTGCCGTCGAAGGCCACGAACAGCACGCCGATCCCCACGAACAGGCCGCCGGACAGCAGCGCCGTGGTGTGCGTGCGCAGCGGGCCCAGCTCGACGGTGCGTCCGCGCAGCCAACGCCGTCCGCCCAGGTCGAAGTGGTCCCAGAGCAGCGCCAGGAAGAACATCGGCAGGACCATGCCCAGCGCGTAGGCGGCCATCAGGAGCATGCCCCGGACGGGCGTCCCGGTCGCCGCCACGGTGAGCACCGCGCCCAGGATCGGCCCGGAGCAGAACCCGGCCAGACCGTAGACGGCACCCAGGCCCAGGACGGACACGCTGCCCCGGCCCCCGGCGAACCGGCTCTGTGCCCGGGCCAGGACACCCCAGGTGAAGCCGAGCCCGAGGATCTGCGCGACACCGAAGGCGATGATCACGCCGCCCGCCACCGAGATGAGCAGGTCGCGGTGCCCGTAGAAGAGCACGCTCACCATGGCCGAGCCCGCGCCGAGCGGAACCAGGGTCAGGCAGAGCCCGACGTAGAAGACCCCGGTACGCAGCAGGAGCTGACCGGTGTCACGGAAGGCGTACGCGAAGAACGACGGCAGGAGCAGCGCGCTGCACGGGCTGAGCAGCGCCAGCAGTCCGCCGAGGATCGCGGCGACGAAGCCGATGTCCAACACCCGTCACTCCCCGGCTGCGGCGAGGGCGGTGTCCACGCTCCGGACGAACACGTCCAGGGGTTGCGCGCCCATGATCGGGTCACCGTTGACGATGAAGGCGGGGGTGGCGCTGACCCCGATCTGCTGGCCCTCCATGAAGTCGTGGCTGACCTCGATCCTGCTCCGCTCGGAGTCGAGGTCCTCGTGGAAGCGGTCGGCGTCGAGGCCGAGGTCCGCGATGATGCCGTCGAGGACCTCGTCCGGGTCGTCGGCGGACTTGAGTTCGTCCTGCTGCGCGAACACCGCCTCCTGGTACTCCCAGAACGCCTCCTGCTCCCCGGCCGCGGTCGCCCCGAGGGAGAGCGTGTTGGACAGGTCGCCCAGGTAGGGGAACTCCCGCCACTCGATCCGCAGGTCGCCCGAGTCCACGTACCGCTCGACCAGCTCGGGCTGGGTCTCCTGGGCCCAGGAGGCGCAGTAGGGGCAGGCGAAGTCCGAGTAGGCGACCAGGACCACGGGGGCGTCCGCGCTGCCCAGGGACATCGGGTCGTCGGCGGATCGCCGAGCCAGGGCCTGGCCCCACTCGCGCTGTTCGGCGTCGATGTGGTCGACCGCCGAGGCCTCGTTGGAGGTCGCCTGTTCGTCTCCCCCGCCCTCCAGTCGCAGGCCCACGACCACCGCGACCACCAGGGCCGCCACCACGGCGCCGCCGATCAACAGCGGTGACGGCCCGCCCTTCCCCGTGCCCTTCCGTGTGGCCGATCCCCTGGTCCCGGCGTCCTTGCGGCCCGAGTCCTGCGGTTTCCTGGCGTCCTTCGGCATGCCGCTCCCCCGTTTTCTATGAAAGATAGAGCGTACTCTAAGCTCCATAGAAAAGCGCGGGGGCATGCCGGTACGAGCCCCGCGCCCACTCTCCCGGAAGGACGGACCGATGCGCGACTGGGGAACCCGCCAGTGGGTGACGGCGGCGGCCGGGACGGCGCTGACACTGCTGGTCCTGGGTCTACCGGCGGTGCTCATCCCCAACGGCCTCTTCGCCCGTGAGATCGAACCCACGTGGTGGTCCCATCCCGTCTGGGTGGCCACCTCGATCCTGTCCGGGCTGCTTCTGGCCACCTACACCCGCCCCGCCCCCGAGGGCTCCGACGGGCCGGGTGGCGTGCGCGGACTCGGCGGGGGGCTCCTCGCCTGGTTCGCGATCGGCTGCCCGGTCTGCAACAAGATCGTCCTGCTGGCGCTGGGCACCAGCGGTGCGATGGCCTGGTTCGCGCCGCTCCAGCCCCTGCTCGCCGCCGCGGGACTCGTGCTGCTGACCCTGGCGCTGCGGGCCCGGCTCCGCGCGAACGCCTCCTGCCCCGTGCCGGACTCCGTCGGATAGTCACGCCGGGGTTCGGTTAACCCGGGCTCCCAGCGGAAACAGTGGGGGGACACCCCCACGCACCGGAGCGAGGCCGCCCAGGCGGAGAGGTAGGAAGGACATGGCCGGCAACAGAGGAGTCGTCTACCAGGGCCCAGGAAGGGTCGAGGTCGAGGACATCGCGTATCCGGACTTCGTGCTCCACGACGGGCCCGGGGTCAACCCGGCGAACGTGGGGCGCGAGGTCCCGCACGGCGTGATCGTGAAGGTCGTCGCCACCAACATCTGCGGCAGTGACCAGCACATGGTCCGGGGCCGCACCACCGCGCCCCAGGGCCTGGTCCTGGGCCACGAGATCACCGGAGAGGTGGTCGAGAAGGGTCCCGACGTCGAGTTCGTCCAGGTGGGCGACCTCGTCTCGGTCCCGTTCAACATCTCGTGCGGCCGCTGTGTGAACTGCAAGGCCCGGCACACGGAGATCTGTCTCAACGTCAACCCGGACCGGCCGGGCTCGGCCTACGGGTACGTGGACATGGGCGGCTGGGTCGGCGGGCAGGCGCAGTACGCGCTGGTGCCCTACGCGGACTGGAACCTGCTGAAGTTCCCCGACCGCGACCAGGCCCTGGAGCACATCCTGGACCTCACGATGCTCTCGGACATCTTCCCGACCGGCTACCACGGTTGTGTCACCGCCGGTGTGGGCGTGGGGTCGACGGTCTACGTGGCGGGCGCCGGACCGGTGGGACTCGCGGCCGCCGCATCCGCGCAGCTGCTGGGCGCGGCGGTGGTGATCGTCGGCGACCTCAACGACGAACGGCTCGCCCAGGCGCGCGGGTTCGGCTGCGAGACGATCAACGTCGCCGCGGGTGACCCCGGTGACCAGATCGAGCAGCTGCTCGGCACACCGGCCGTGGACTGCGCCGTGGACGCCGTCGGGTTCGAGGCGCACGGAACCGGCGCGCGAGCCACTGAGGAGGCGCCCGCGAGCGTTCTGAACACGGCGATGGACGTCACCAAGGCCGGCGGGGCCATCGGCATCCCCGGCCTGTACGTGACGGGCGACCCGGGCGCGGCCGACGAGGCTGCCAAGGTGGGTTCGCTGTCGATCCGCTTCGGCCTCGGCTGGTCGAAGTCGCACGCCTTCTTCACCGGCCAGTGCCCGGTGATGAAGTACCACCGCGAACTGATGACGGCGATCCTCAACGACCGCGTCCGGATCGCCGACGCGGTCAACGCCGTCGCGATCCCGTTGGAGGACGCGCCCGAGGGCTACCAGTCCTTCGACAAGGGAGCGGCAAGCAAGTACGTGCTCGACCCGAACGGCTACCTGAGCACGGGCTGACGGCACGGCGAGCGGTCTCGGCCGCTCGCTCCGACCACCGCTCTCCGGCGCTGCCCGGAGAGCGGGCTACTCCCCGGAGATCAACCGGGACACGTAGAGCACCGCCCCGGCGGCGAGGGCGGCGATGCCCATCGAGGCCACAAGGGAGGCCAGGCCGAGGATCACCCCCTCCAGGGCGACCCAGGACTCCAGGAAGTCCCGGGTGGCGGTCCGCGAGAGCACGAACACACCCATGAAGACGACGAACGCGATGATCGGGGAGAGCTTGTCCACCCGTTCATTATGCGAGGGTCGCACCGGTCCTCACACCAGCACAGCACTCACCCCATGCGTCACCGTTCGTCCGAAATCCCGGTGTTTCCCCAGGTCGACATGGTTCGTCCGGGCTTGTGAGCGGGTACCACCCGACTGTGGCCAGCCTGGGGGAGGCCGGTCGTCGAACCGTGGGGGAGAACGAATGCGCGCCACCATCGGAGACCAGTTGCACACACACGGGGTCACCAGCTCCAAGGGCGAGCACGAGGCGGAGATCATCGACGTCCTCGGACCGGACGACGGCCCGCCCTACATGGTCCGCTTCGCCGACGGTGAGGAGCGGGTCATCTACCCGGGGCCCCGGACCGTCGTGCTCCCCCGGACTCCGAGCGACTGACACGTCCGCCCGAGGCACCACACCGGAGGCGGTGTCGCGGGACGAGAACGGGAAAGGACCCCTCCGGCCCGAGTGCAGGTCGGGCCGGAGGGGTCGGTACCGGGGCGTGAGCGGCGGCGGTGGAGCGTGCCCGGCCGGGGGTCGAGCGTGGGCGCGCGGTCCGAAGGCGTGCGTCGTGCGGTCAGCCGAGGAGACGGGGTCCGGCGCCGACCCCCGTGGGTGGGGGTCGGCGCCGGACGTTCAGTGCTCCCCGGTCCGGTCGGAGAGGTGGGGCGCGATGACGTCGCCGAAGGCGCGCACGCAGCCCCGGACCACGTCCGCGAACGGCGCGTCCCACACCTGCTGGTGGAACACCTCGATCTCGATGTCCCCCCGGTACCCGGTCGCTTCGACCGCGCGGGTCAGGGAGGCGAAGTCGATGTGGCCCTCGCCCGGCAGGCCCCGACCCAGGAGCGCGCCCTCGGGCACCGGGGTGAGCCAGTCGCACACCTGGTAGGAGGTGATCCGGCCCTCCGCCCCGGCCCGCGCGATCATCGGCAGCACCTGTGGGTCCCACCACACGTGGTAGGTGTCCACGACCACCCCGGCCGTCTCCGGGTCGAGGTCGGCGACCAGGTCGAGGGCCTGTCCGAGGGTGGAGACCACCGCGCGGTCGGCGCAGAACATCGGGTGCATCGGTTCGAGTCCGAGACGCACCCCGCGCGCCCGCGCCTCCGGTTCCAGGGCCGACAGCGCCGCGCGGACCCGGTCCCGGGCCGCCGCGAGGTCCCTGTCTCCTGGCGGAAGCCCCCCGACGACGAGCACGAGCACCGGCGCCGAACCCGGGGCCCCGGCCTCGGCCAGCGCGGCGGTCTCGTCCAGCGCCCGCAGGTTCTCCTTCCACTGTTCGTCGGCGGTGCCCGGGTCCGTGACGAACCCGCCCCGGCACAGGCTGGAGAAGCGCAGCCCGGAGTCGGCCAGGCGGGCGGCGGCCTCGGTCAGGCCCGCCTCCGCCACCCGGTCGCGCCACAGTCCCACCGCACCGACCCCGGCGGCGACGGCGTGGTCGACGGTGGTCGCCAGGTCCGCCCTCTTGATGGTGGCCTGGTTGAGCGAGAACCGTTCGGTACCCGCCTTGGGCGTACTCACGTCCGTGCCTGCCTCTCCTCGGTCACACCGTGTGTCAGCAGCAGGTTCCGCCACCGCCGCGCGGCGAGCGCGGGGTCGGCCAGCGCCCCGCAGGCGTCGGCCAGTTCGATGACCCTCGCCAGGTGCGGCAGGCTGCGGGCGGAGTGCAGGCCGCCCACCATCGACCAGCCCGGCTGGAGCCCGTTGAGCCAGGCCAGGAAGGCCACCCCGGTCTTGTAGTACTGGGTGGGCGGCGCGAAGACCTGCCGGGACAGCTCCTCGGTGGGTCCGAGGACGCGGCGGTAGGCGTCGGTGTCCCCCGCCTCCAGGGCAGTCAGCGCCGCCGACGCCTGCGGGGTGACGGCCGCGAACGCGCCCAGGAGGGCGTCCGAGTGGTGTTCGCCGTCGCCGAGGATCAGGTCCACGTAGTTGTAGTCGTCGCCGGTGTACATCCGGACCCCGTCCGGCAGCCGGGAGCGCAGTCGGCGTTCGGCCGCCGCGTCCAGCAGGGAGAGCTTGATCCCGGCGACCCGGTCCGCGTGCTCCTCGATGACGCCCACCACGGTGTCCATGGCCTCGGCCGTGTCCCGTGACCCGAAGTACCCGGCCAGGCGGGCGTCGAAGGCCTCGCCCAGCCAGTGCAGGACCACCGGGGTGCGGGCGGCCCCGAGGACCTCGGCGTAGACCTTCGCGTAGTCGGTGGCGTCGCGGGCGGCCGCGGCGAGGTGCCTGCTGGCCATGAGCACGGCCCCGGAACCGGTGGACTCCACGTGTTCGAGCTGTTCTCGGTAAGCGCTTACCACCTGGGCGAGGGACACCGGTGCGTCCGGGAGCTGGTCGGTGTTGACCCCCGACACGACGAGGTCGCGCGTGGGCACGCCGTGCTCCCGCCCGAACTCCGTGGCGGCTCGCGCCGTGCGCTCCACCAGTTCACGGGTGGCGGCGTAGTCGAGCCCCATGTTGCGCTGGGCGGTGTCCATCGCCTCGGCGACACCCAGGCCCAGGTCCCACACCCGTCGGCGGAACCCCAGGGTGGAGTCCCAGTCCACCTCGGCGGGGGCGCCGGGCACGTTGTTCCCCCAGGGCAACGGCACCACATGGGCGGCGGCGTAGACCGACCGCACCCGGTGGTGTCCGCGCGGCCGGACCTTCTCCGGCGCGGCCGCGAGCGTGAGCCGGTCGACGCGGCCCGAGGAGCGCGGCAGCAGCACCTCCGGAGCGGAGCCCGGGTCGGCTGCCTCCGCAGGAGGCCCGGAAGGGTCGGGACCCGCCGTCATCGCCCCGCCTCCGCGTCGTCACCGAGCGCGATCCGACGGCCCTCGGCGGCGGATTCGAGGCCCCGCTCCGCGAGCAGCACGCCGCGCGCGGCCGAGGCGAAGTCGAACCGGTGCGGGCGGCCCGCCACGTAGTCGCGCAGGTACTCCTCCCACTGCGCCCGGAAACCGTTGCCGAACTCCGCGTTGTCGGGCACGCGGCTCCAGTCCGACCGGTAGTCGTGGGTGTCGGCGAGGTCGGGGTTCCACACCGGCCGGGGCGTCGTCTCACGGGTCTGCACCCGCCCGTTGAACAACCCCACCACGGCCGAACCGTGGGTGCCGTCCACCTGGAACTCCACCAGTTCGTCGCGGTCCACCCGCACGCACCAGCTGGAGTTCATCTGGACCACGGTGCCCTCGCCCACCTCGAAGATCGCGTAGGCGGCGTCGTCGGCGGTCGCCGCGTAGGTGGCACCGCGTTCGTCGACCCGCTCGGGGATGTGCGTGGCGGTGTGCGCGTACACCGAGCGCACCGGGCCGAAGAGGTGCTCGAAGACGTAGTTCCAGTGCGGGAACATGTCCACCACGATCCCGCCGCCGTCCTCCTTGCGGTAGTTCCAGCTGGGCCGCTGGGCGGGCTGCCACCCGCCCTCGAACACCCAGTAGCCGAACTCGCCACGGACCGAGAGGACCCGGCCGAAGAAGCCGGAGTCGACCAGCCGCTTCAGCTTGAGCAGCCCCGGCAGGTACAGCTTGTCGTGCACCACGCCGTTGTGCAGGCCCGCGCGCTCGACCTCCCGGGCCAGCTCCTCGGCCTCAGCGTGGGTCTCGGCGGTCGGCTTCTCGCTGTAGATCGCCTTGCCCGCCGCGATGGCCCTGCGCAGGGCGGGGACCCGGGCGCTGGTGAGCAGGAAGTCCGCGTAGACGCCCAGCCCGTCGTCGGAGAGCGCGGCGTCCAGGTCGGTGGTGTACTCGTCGACGTCGTGCCGCAGGGCGATGCGGTCGAGCTTCTCCTTGTCGCGCCCCACGAGGACGGGGCGGATCGGTACCCGGGAGCCGTCGGGCAGGGCGAGCCCGCCCTCGTCCCGGATGGCGAGGATGGACCGCACCAGGTGCTGGCGGTAGCCCATGCGGCCGGTGACACCGTTGAGGATGATCCCGATCGTCTGTGTCGTCATGTCGTGCAGGTCCTGTCCAGTTGCGGTCGGTCGACCGTGGGCTCGGGGGTCAGTCGGCGGTGGCGGTGGAGCCCAGGAGTTCGCGGATCCGGGCGGTCACGCGCTGGAACTCGGGGTTCTCCAGGGTGGGTTCGTACTCGCGGTGGCCGGGGATGGCGATGTCGAACTCCTCGATCACGCGGCCGGGGCGCGGCCCCATGACCACTGAGCGGGAGGCCAGATACACGGCCTCGGCCACCGAGTGCGTCACCAGCACCACCGTCATGCCGGTGGCCTCCCAGATGCGACGCAGCTCGACGTTCATGTTCTCCCTGGTCAGCGCGTCAAGGGCGCCGAAGGGTTCGTCCATGAGCAGCACGTCGGGTTCGTGCAGGAGGGCGCGACAGAGGGAGACGCGCTGCTGCATGCCGCCGGAGAGCTCGAAGGGCATGGCCTTCTCGAATCCGGTCAGGCCGGTCATCTCCATCAGCTCGTCGGTGCGCTTGCGCGCCCACGCCTTGGGGAGCCCGCGCATCTCGGCCTGGAAGAGGATGTTGTCGCGGGCGTTGCGCCAGTCCAGGAGTGCCGCCCTCTGGAAGACGAACCCGACGTCGCGGCGGGGCCCCGTCACGGGCGTTCCCCTCAGCGTCACACCACCGGCGCTGGTCCCGGTCAGCCCGGCGATCACCCGCAGCAGGGTGGACTTCCCGCAGCCGGAGGGGCCCGCGATGCTGAGGAACTCGCCGTGCTGGATGGTGAGGTCGATGCCGCTGAGCGCGTGCACCGTGCGGTCCTTGGTCTGGAAGGTGACGTCGACCCCGTGGATGTCGACCATCGGCCCCGGGTCCTGAGGGGGACCGGCACCCGCGCCGTCCCGGGCGCGGTCGGCTGTCCTGGCGAACATGCTCACTGTCCTTCCGTGGTGAAGGAGGCGTCGAAGTACGTGCCGGTCTCCTTGGCCTCGTTGATCAGCCCGGCCTCGGCGAGGACCTCGATGGTCTGCCGCCAGTCCTCCTCCGAGGTGTGGCCGGGCTCCAGGCCCTCGCTGCTCTCGGTGTGGAGGAGCTCGATGGTCCCCTGCCACTGCTCCAGGAGGACTTCGCCGCTGGGCATCTGCGGGTTCTGACCCTCCATGGAGGCGACCGCGTCCTCCGGCGCCTCCTGCGCGGCGGTGAAGGCCGCCGAGGTGGCCGTGACCATGCGCTGGACCAGGTCGGGGTCGTCCGCAATGGTCGAGGAGTGGGCGAGCAGGCCGTTGCTGAAGAAGCTCAGACCGGCGTCGGAGTAGCGCAGGTAGTTGACCTCCTTACCGCTCTCGGCGGAGATCTTGGGGCCCTGGTCGTGGCCGAAGCCGATGAGCGCGTCCACCTGGCCGGAGATCAGCGCCGCGTTCTTGCCCGCCGAGTCGAGGTTCTGCTGCTCGACGTCGTCCTCGGTGAGCCCGACCGCCTCCAGGTACATGGGGAAGGTGAGGGTGACCGCGTCTCCGGCGGAGACCGCGATGGTTCGGCCCTTGAGGTCGTCCGGCCCGGAGATGTCGGTCTCCGCGAAGTACTGCACGGCGGCGGGGGTGGACTGGAGGTAGACGCCCACGGAGCGCACGTCCACGCCCTCGTCCACGTTCGCCAACAGGGCGGGGGTGTCGGCCCAGCCGAAGTCGAAGCTCTGCTGACCGATGGCCTGCACGGTCCGGGCGGAGCCCTGCCCCGCCTCGATGGTGAGGTCGATCCCGTGCTCCTCGAAGATCCCCTCCTCGACGCCGTAGTAGAAGGGGGCGTGTTCGCCGTAGGGGTACCAGTTGAGCTGCAACGTCACCGCGTCGGTGTCGCCGCCGGCGGCCGTCTCGCCGTCCCCGCCGCCGCAGGCGACGAGGGCCAGGGCGCTCACCCCGGCCGCGAGGGCGGTCAGGGCTGGGCGGGAGGTGGCGCGGTACTTCGTGGTGCGGGATTCTCGGGTGGCCATGAGGGTTCCTTCGGGTGTTCCGGGAACGGCTGGGGAGGCCTGGGAGGCCTGGGTGACCCGGGCGGTCCGGGCGCTCGGGTGCGTGGGGAGGGCGCGGGCGCCCCGGTGTGCGGGAGGGGGCGCGCGGGACGGGTGCGGGTGCGCCGCCCGGGGCGGATCAGCCCCGGTTGCGGCGCGTGGCGTGCCAGGGGATGAGGAGCGTCTCGGCGACCTGGATGATCGCGAAGAGCAGGACGCCCAGCGCGGACATGATGATCAGCGCGGCGAAGAGCATGGCGGTGTCGATGTTGCCGTTGGCCTGGAGGATCACGAAGCCGAGGCCGGAGTTGGCCCCCACGAACTCACCGACGACGGCGCCGGTGACGGCCAGGGTGGCGGCGATCTTGAGACCGGACAGCAGCTCGGGCAGGGCGGCCGGGAAGCGGACCTTCCAGAAGGTCTTGAGGCGCGAGGCCCCCATGGTGGAGGTGAGTTCGAGGAGTTCGGGGTCGACGGAGCGCAGGCCGCTGATCCCGGAGATCACCACCGGGAAGAAGGCCATGAGCACGGCCACGAGGATCTTCGGACTGGCGCCGAAGCCCAGCCACACCACGAACAGCGGCGCGATCGCGATCTTCGGGATGACCTGCGCGAAGAGGATCAGCGGGTAGAAGGTCTTCTCCAGTGTGGGCGAGTAGACCATCAGCACCGCGACGAGTACGCCGACCACCGCCGCGATCACGAACCCGGCGACGGTCTCCCCCGTGGTGACCAGCGTGTGGCCCCACAAGTACTCGGGGTTGTCGGTAAACGCTTTCCAAGTGTCGACCGGCGAGGGGATGATGTAGGGCTGGACCAGCCCCGTGGACGTGACGGCGAACCACACCACCACGACGAGTGCGAGGAAGGTGGCGGGATAGGCCGCCGCCGCGACCCGGCGCGAGGGACGACGTCCGCGCCCCCGCGTGCCGTCGGGGACCCGGGCGGGTGGAGGGGCTGGGGCGGACTGAGTCTGTGGAGTCATACGGACCTCGTGTCGCACTTCGGGGGATGGCGGAAGAAGCCTCGGCTATGCTGGAAAGCGCTTACCCAGACGTTCCGGGAGCGGGATAGCGCTTTCCCGTTTCCGGAATATTAAGTTCGCGTAGGTGGGGTGTCAATGCCCCCACGAGGGACGGGACGGAAAATGCGCAAGACGAGGACCAGGGCATCCAGCGGAAACCCGACCCTCACGGACGTGGCCGCACGGGCCGGGGTGTCCCTGGCGACGGCCTCCCGGGTACTCAACGACAGCGACCGCAAGGTCGGCCGCGAACACCGCGAGCGGGTCCTGCGCGCCGCGAGCGAACTCGACTACCGGACGGACCTGTCCGCGCAGGCCATGGCCCGGGGCAGCTCCCCGGTACTGGCGCTGCTCGTCAGCAGCATCGACGACCCCTACTTCTCCGCCCTGGCCGCCGGGGTCGCCGACTCCGCCCACTCCCACGGCGTGATCGTGACCATCGCGATCACCGCGCGCGACAGCGAGCGGGAGCTCACCTCGGTGCGCACGCTCCGGGGGCAGCGCCCGCGCGCGATCCTCGTGGGCGGCAGCCGCATCTCGGACAACCCCCACACTGACGCGCTCCTCGCCGAGCTGCGGGGATTCGCGGACAGCGGCGGCCGGACCCTCTTCCTGAGCCAGTCGGTGGGCGGCCTCGGCGCGGTGCACCCGGCCAACACCTCCGGGGCCAGGGAGCTCGGCACGGAGATCGCCCGGATCGGATACCGCCGCGCAGCGATGGTGACGGGCTCGGGGGCGTTGGAGACCGTGGCGGAGCGGACGGAGGGCCTGCGCCAGGGGCTCGCGACCCGTGGCGGCGGGATCTCCGTGGTGGAGAGCGACTCCTTCGACCGTTCCGGCGGCTACCGGGCCACTCTCCGACTCATCCGTTCCGGCCGGATCAGGGACGTCGACGTGTTGTGCGCGGGCAACGACTTCATGGCGGTCGGCGCGATGACAGCCCTGCGCGACAACGGGATCCAGCCCGGCCGCGACGTGGCCGTCACCGGGTTCAACGACATCGAGACCGCAGCCGACGTCACCCCCCAGCTCACGACGGTGCGGTTCCCGCTCGCCGCCATAGGACGCCGGGCCGCCGACCTCGCCCTGGACCCGAGCGCCCCGCTCACCGAGGACGTCTGCGTGCCCGGTGAGGTGATCATGCGCGACTCCTGCCCACCGCTCGCGAGGTGAAGCCGGGAAGTCCAGGGCGTCGGGGAGACCCGGGGGTCCGGGCGTCCTGCGGACCCACCACTCCAGACCACCGACCTCGCCCCGCACCCGACCGGCCCCGCTCACCGAAGACGCCCGAGTCCCCGGTGAGGTGATCATGCGCGGCCCCCGCTCCCACCCGCGAAGTGAAGCCGGGGAGCACAGGGGTCCGGGGGTCCAGGGTGTCCTGCGGGGCCCCACGAGGCTCGGCCAGGAGCCCTCCCCGGTCCGGTGACCCTGACCGGGGGCGTGCGACCGTTCGCGGACGAGGCCCCCGGTCACACGGGGCCTCGCCCGGATTCCACGGGAGGCCCCCTCAGAGGGGCGTCATCCGGGAACCGGGCCGGTGGAGTCGCGGACGACCAGCTCGGTGCGCACGGTCAGGACCCCGCCGGGCGGGTCCTCCCGCGCGCCGATCGCGAGCATCCCGCTGGTGCGGCCCGCGTCCGCCAGCGGTATGCGCACGGTGGTGAGCGCCGGGACGGCGTCCAGGCTGAACGGGAGGTCGTCGAAACCGGCCACCGAGACGTCCCCTGGCACGTCCAGCCCGCGTGAGCGGAGTTCGGCGAGGGCGCCCAGCGCGGCGTTGTCGTTGCCCGCGACCACCGCAGTGAGGCCGGGGGCCCGGCGCAGGAGTTCCGCCACCCCGGCCCGACCGGCCTCGCGGTCGAAGTCGCTGGACGCCACCGGGCAATCCCCCGCCGGCAGGCCCGCGTCCGCCAGGGCCCGGAGGTGCCCGTCCAGCCTCAGCCGCGAGGTCGTGCGGTGCTCCGGTCCGGTGAGGTAGCCGATGCTCCGGTGCCCCAACAAGACCAGGTGCGCGGTGAGCCCTCGGGCGCCCTCCCGGTTGTCGAAGTCGACCGCGACCACCCCTGGCAGCGGTCCACCGTCGTGGCCGGTCAGGGGCGGGCGGCCGCACAGGACGACGCGAGATCCGGTGGCGGTGAACTCGGCGACCTGGTCGACGAGGGCGTCGCGGTGGCCGGGGCCGTTCACCAATCCGCCCGTGAGCACCACGGCCCGGGCCCGCTGCCTGCGCAGGAGCCTGAGGTAGCGCAGCTCGCGTTCGGCGGAGCTGCCCGTGTTGCACACGACCGCCAGGACGTCGCCCTCGGCCATGGCGGCCTGGATTCCGCTGGCGATGACCCCGAAGAACGGGTCGGCGACGTCGTGGACCAGCACGCCGATGAGGTCGGAGCTGGACGCCGCCAGGGCGCGGGCGTTGCCGTTGACCACGTAGTCCAGCTCCGCGACGGCCCGGTGGACCCGTTCCGCGGTGGCCCGGGCCACGGGGTAGTTGCCGTTGAGGACCCTGGACACCGTCGCCGGTGACACCCCGGCCCGCCGCGCCACGTCGGCGAGTGTGGTCGCCATCTCCGCCCTGGTCCCCCGTTCCGGCGCCTCCTGCCCCGCCGCTGCCACCAGCGGCTCACGGGGAGGCCCTCCCAGCAGTATGGCGAACTTCCACGCCCGGCGCAGGCGGGGAACCGATGCGAACGACCCCCTCAGGACTCCTTGACAGCGGCCGGGGACCGAACGTACTTTCTCCGAATAGAAAGCGCTTTCCCCCAAGCGATCAGGGAGCCGCGTTGAGCCAGCAACCCCAGCCGACCAGCCCTGACGCCCCGACACCGCCCCAAGGCCCGCCCGCGCTGCCCGGAGGGATCGGGCTGTCCCGGCTGCGCGTCTACGACTGGCCCGCCGCCCCGGAGTCCGACGGCCTCTGCGGCGGCACCCCGCACCTCCACCTGGCCTGCACCGAGGCGTACGCGGTGACCGGCGGTTCGGGCGCCGTGCAGACCCTCACCCCGGAGGGCTTCTCCTCCACCCCGCTCACCGAGGGCGACCTCCTCTGGTTCACCCCCGGAACCGTGCACCGCCTCGTCAACCACGATGGCCTGCGCATGATCGTCCTCATGCAGAACGCGGGCCTGCCCGAGGCGGGCGACGCCGTCCTCACGTTCCCCTCCGACGTCCTGGCCGACCCGGCCGCCTACGCGAGGGCGGCCGCCCTCGACCCCGCCGACCCCGAGGGATCAGCCCGCGAGAGGCGCGAACTCGCCGTCTCCGGCTTTACCGAACTGCGGAACCGCCTGGAGTCGGGCGACACCTCCGCGCTGACCGAACTGCACGCCGCCGCCCTGCGCCTGGTCTCCGGCCACCTGCCCGCCTGGCGGGCCCGGTTCGAGCTCGGACCGGCCGCCGAGGTGGCCCGCACCGCCGCCCACCTCGACGCCCTGGCCGAGGGCGACCCCTCCCACCTGGCCTCCGCGTCGGTCCACCGGGGCGGAGCCTCCCCGGCCTGGGGCATGTGCGGGCGGCTCGACAAGTACGAGAGAACCGAGAGGGCCGAGTGAGGCGGGGGGGGAGCCCTCGGGTTTTTCTTTCTTTTTCGTGCCGCCCCCCACTCCCCC
>NZ_LAVM01000101.1:0-18107 GCF_001083815.1 Nocardiopsis sp. SBT366
GACCAGGGCCGCCACCAGGCGCCGTCCGAGGGGCACCCGGTGGTAGACGGCGCCCACGCGACCCCCACGCAGGAAGGGGCTACGGATGACGCGCCAGACGCGCTCCACCGCCGCCGCGCAGCCCAACCGCGCCTCGGGACTGGACCGCGTGCGCGCCGTCTACCACCGGGTGCCCCTCGGACGGCGCCTGGTGGCGGCCCTGGTCGTGCTCACGGTGGTCGCCGTCGTGGCCCTCGTCCTGAGCCTGCCCGTACTCAACGTCCTGTTCGGCACCCTGCTGGCGCTCGTGGCGTTCTCCGCACTGATGCGCTCCCTCGACGCCTTCCTCACCGTGGTGGTCTCGGTGGTCTGGCTGGCCATGGCCGTGCCCCTCTTCCAGATCCCCCTCAGGGGCGAACCCGTCACCCTGCTCGTCCTGCCGCTGCCCCTCCTGGTGGTGCTCGCGGCGGGCCGCGCCCGCGAGTTCCCCGCCTGGCACACCGCCCTGCTCTCGCTCACCGCCGGGCTTGTCGCCGGGTTCTCCGTGGCGCTGTTCGGCATGATCGTCGAGCCCTTCCCGGCCGGTGCGGGAATCGCGGCGCTCTACGCCGCGGCCGGTGCCTGCGTGCTGTGGCGGCTGGTCGCCTCGGGGCAGGTGGCCAAGGAGAGCCGTGAGAACGACGAGAAGCGGCGCAACAGCACCTCGAGATCCGGGCCGGGCCCACGGGACGCCCAGGCACCCCCGGACTCCTCCGGGAGGACGGACCGGAACGCGGCCCCCGGCGGGTCCCACGGACGGACGGTCCAGGGGCTGCGCGGCCGGGGCTCGGACGCACCGCACCGGGGCTCCGCCGCCGACAACGGCGCCGACGGCGAGGAGGAACCCGTCCCCGTGGACGTGGCCCTGGCCGAACTGGAGGACATGATCGGCCTCGACCCGGTCAAACAGCAGGTCCGGGGGATCGCCGCCTCCATCGAGGCCGCCCGACTGCGCGCCGACGCCGGGCTCTCCGTGGAACGCCCCCTGCGCCACCTGGTCTTCTCCGGTCCGCCCGGCACCGGCAAGACCAGCGTCGCCCGCACCCTCGCCACGATCTTCCACTCCTTCGGCCTCCTGCCCAGCTCCCGGGTGGTGGAGGCTCAGCGCGCCGACCTCGTCGGCGAGTACCTCGGCGCCACCGCCATCAAGACGAACGAGCTCATCGACAGCGCCCTGGGCGGAGTGCTGTTCGTCGACGAGGCCTACTCGCTGGTCAACGAGGGCGACGGCCAGGCCGACCGGTTCGGCAACGAGGCCGTCCAGACCCTGCTCAAGCGCGCCGAGGACGATCGCGACCAGCTGGTCGTCATCCTGGCCGGGTACGAGAAGGAGATGGACGCCTTTCTGGCCACCAACCCCGGCCTGGCGTCCAGGTTCGCCACCCGCATCAGCTTCCCCAGCTACTCCGCGGCCGAACTGTTCCGCATCGCCGAGACCCTCGTGGCCCAGCGCGGCGACCTCCTGGACCCCGAGGCCGCCCGCACGCTGCGGCGGCGGTTCGACCAGACCGTGCAGCGCGAGGCCGTCGACGAACTGGGCAACGGCCGCTTCGCCCGCTCCGTCGTGGAGAAGGCCTCCCAGGCTCGCGACGTCCGCGTGGTCACCTCGGGCACCAACGGCGACGAACCGGCGCTGCGCCCGACCGCGGACGCCCTGGTCACCGTGCACGCGGTGGACGTCGAGTCGGCCTACTCCGAGCTCACCTCGCGCCTGCCGGGCTTCGGGGAGTCTCCCGGCCTGGAGGAGGCGATGGCCGAACTCGACGGCATGATCGGCCTGGAGCCGGTCAAGGAACAGGTGCGCTCGCTGGTCGCCCAGCTGCGCGTGGCGCGCCTGCGCGAGGAGCAGGGACTGCCGCACCAGCCACCCATGCGGCACTTCGTCTTCACCGGGCCCCCGGGCACCGGCAAGACCACCGTCGCGCGCGTGCTCGGCCGGGTCTTCTCCGCCCTGGGCATGCTGGGCCGCTCCGAGGTGGTGGAGGCCCAGCGCGCCGACCTGGTCGGCGAGCACCTGGGCGCGACCGCCGTCAAGACCAACCGCCTGGTGGACCGGGCCCTGGGCGGGGTGCTGTTCATCGACGAGGCCTACTCACTGGTCAACCCCGGCTACAGCGGTGGCGACGCCTTCGGGGCCGAGGCCATCCAGACCCTGCTCAAGCGGGCCGAGGACGACCGCGACCGGCTCGCGGTGGTACTGGCGGGCTACACCGACGAGATGGAGCGGTTCCTGGCTTCCAACGCCGGGCTGTCCTCCCGGTTCAACGTGCGCGTCCGGTTCCCGTCCTACAGCCCGGACGAGCTGTCCGAGATCGCGGACACCGTGGCGGCGCGTACCGGAGACGCCTTCGACGACACGGCGCGCGAGGACCTGCACAGCATCTTCACCCACGTGTGCGGGACCGGGTGGATCGACGAACTGGGCAACGGGCGCTTCGCGCGTTCGCTCTACGAACGCGCCTGTTCCCACCGTGACCTGCGGGTCTCCCAGGAAGTGGGGGAGTCGGCCACCGCCGCCGAGCTGACCGTGGTCACCAGCGAGGACGTGCGTAGGGCCTACTCCGACGCGACCCAGCAGAGCTAGGGTTCCCAGACCCCCCTCCTGCTACTGTCCAGTACATGACCGCTGCACCCACATCCTCCGAGTCCCCCGTCAGGCAGGCGCTGATCCTCGCTGGAGGACAGGCCACCCGGTTGCGGCCCTACACCGACACCCGACCCAAGGCGATGGTGGAGGTGGCCGGACGGCCCATCATCGACTACCAGCTGGAGTGGCTGGCCTCGCACGGCGTCGAGCAGGTCGTCGTCTCCTGCGGCTACAAGGCCGAGGTCCTGCGCGAACACCTGGAGAACCGGCGGGGCGGCCCCGAGATCACCCTGCTGGTCGAGGACGAGCCGCTGGGCAGGGGCGGAGCCCTGCGCTACGCGGCCACCGGGCTCCGCGACCCCGAGGCCCCCTACTTCGCCCTCAACGGCGACGTGCTCACCTGGTTCCCCCTGGATGAGCTCACCGGGCGCCACCGGGCCAGGGGCGGCCTGGCCACCCTGGCACTGGCCCAGTTCCGCACCACCTGGGGCATCGTCGACGTCGACGGCGACGACCGCATCGAGGGCTTCACCCAGAGCCCGCTCCTGCCGGTGTGGATCAACGCGGGCGTCTACCTGTTCGAGCCGGGCCTGACCCCGCTGCTGCCGACCAGGGGCGACCACGAGTCCTCGACCTTCCCCGACCTGGCCAAGGAGGGGAAGCTGACGGCGTACCGGATCGAGGGCTTCTGGCGCGGCGTGGACACCGCCAAGGACGTCAAGGAGGCGGGCGCCGAGATCGAGGCCATGCGGTCCACGGGCTGACTGTCCCACCCCGGAACCGAGTGGTGACGGGCACCGGGGCGGTGGGTATCGTCTGCCTCGTGACGAATGACGGATTCCTCCTCCCCAGTGCCCCCAACTTCCGTGACCTCGGCGGCCACCGCACGAAGGACGGCCGCACCCTGCGCGGCGGTCTCCTCTACCGTTCCGACGCCCTGCACACCATCGCCGAACAGGACCTGCCCGCGTACCAGGGGTTCGGCATCCGCCAGCTGATCGACCTGCGAACCCACCACGAGCGCGACCGCCTCCCCGACGTGGTCCCCGAGGGCGCCGAGTACGCGGCCGTGGGCGTCCAGGACGCCGATGCGGCGGGGGCCAACTTCGTCGAGCTGCTCGCCGACCCCGAACGGGCCAGGGCCATGTTCGGGGACGGAGCGGCCGAGCGGTTCATGCTCGAGGTGTACCGCGCCCTGGTCTCCGACACCGAGGCCCTCGACGGCTACCGCGACCTGGTCGAACGCGCCGCCAAGGGGCCGACCGCGCTGGTCTTCCACTGCAGCGCGGGCAAGGACCGCACCGGCTGGGGCGCGGCGCTGCTGCTCACCCTCCTCGGCGTCGACCGCGCGACGGTCACCGAGGACTTCCTGGTCAGCAACGAACGCCAGGCCAACACCGACCACTGGATGCGCCAGCTGTCCAAGGACAGTCAGCTCCCGTGGGAGGACGTGGAGCCCATGACCCGCGTCCGGGCCGCCTACCTGGACACCGCCTTCGCGCACATCGACGAACTGTACGGTTCCTTCGACGACTACGTGGCCGACGGCCTGAAGCTCTCCGCCGGAACCGTGGAGGCCCTCAGGACCCGGATGCTCGACTGACCCTCGGAGTGCTTCACACGGGACGCGAGCCAGCCCCCTGACCGGGAGGGCAGGGCTCGCGGCCGGTGTCCGGCGGGGCCACCCGTCCTCGCTGGCGGGGAGCGCTCGGGAGAACGGGGGACCCGGCGGCCGATCGGGGCATCCCGGCCTCTGCGGGTGCGGGACCGCCCGGCGCTACAGCGCGTCCAGTCTTCGGCGGAGGTCGCTCTCACTGGTGGCGCTGGACAGCTCCTCGGAGAGAGCCGCCAGCACCGTCGGGCGGTCCTGGCCCCGGTCGAGCATCCGGCGGGCCGCCGCCCACAGGTTGGCGGGGCGGCCGTCCCAGAGCCTCTTGGCGAGGCGTTCGTGGCGGTCCAGCTCGCGCTCCCGCTCGGGGTCGAGGCCGGTGACCGGGCGGTACCAGCGGTCCTGCCCGGTGGAGTGGTGACGGCCGCTGTGCGGGGTGGCGGCCTCGTACTCGCCGTAGTGGTCCAGCCTCAGCAGGGCCCGGCGGCCCCTGGAGGTGTCCGGGGCGAACTCCTCCTCCGGGGCGCCGGTGACGATCTCGCTGGCCAGCAGGGGGAACGCGAACATCCGCCGGGCCAGGGACGCGAAGTCGCCGTCCGGGAGCAGCCGCCGGACCGCCTCCTGGCGCAGGCCCAGGGGACGGGCCGGGTCGCGGTAGGTCGACGCGAAGGCCGAGATGGTCTCCCACACGGCGTCCAGCGTGGCGCCCACGGCCACCTCCGGGAGCTGGGAGCGGGCACCCGCCCAGCGCACCCAGGCGGCGAGGACGTGCGGCATCGCCTCCTGCTCCTCGGGCAGCAGCACCACCCGGCCGGGCAGCCAGTGCAGCAGGAACGACTCCACCTTGCGGGGGCTCACCCGCAGCGGTCGGCCCGAGTCCACGTCGCAGCCGTGCGCGATGATGTGGTCCACGCACCGGCTCGCCGCATAGGAGTCCGAGAGTTCGGCCGCCTGGTCCGAGGCGAGGAAGCGCGCGGCCAGCACCGCGCGCCGGTCGCGCCGCCACACGGGGACCGGCGAGGCCGCCACCCCCTCGGGCGGGAGGGGGAGCCGCTGCACCCGGGAGGCGGCCAGTGCGAAGTGCGAGGCCAGAGAACTCCCGGTGAGGTCTGCGGCGGAGATCCCCACCGGTTCCACGGTCGGTCCCGTGGAGGGGTCGGCGGCGGCACCCGTCACCACCCGTTCGGTGCGTTCCAGCGCACGTGAGAGCAGGGACCGTGCCTCGCTCAGCTCCAGCCGCTCGAACCGGGCGAGGTCGTCGTTCCGGGCGCGCTCGCGGCACTGCTCCAGCAGCAACTCCACCTTGGTGGTGACCCAGGCGTCGCGCAGCAGGCCGCCGCTGTTGTGGTCCAGGACCAGGATGAGCGCGTGTTCGGACGGCATCGCGCCGTCGCTGCCGGGGGCGTCCCTGCTGAACACGCACACGACGTCGTCGGTGTCGCCGAACCGGTCGCCGTTGACGTACGCGGCCACGGGGGAGACCGCGCCCAGCTGGGCGGCCCAGGCCGGGGCCTGGAGCCCCCGCTCGCGCAGGGCGATCATCCCCTGTTCGGCCAGTTCCCGTTGTGAGGGGGAGGTGCCCAGCGCGGTGACCGCCGCCAGCACGCCGAGGCCGGCCGGTTTGCCGGAGGCGGTGGCGTGCGTGATCAGCCCCTCGCCGAGCAGCCGCTCCACGTCGACCCCGGGCAGCCGTTCACCCCACCAGGAGCCCAGGAGCGCGCTGAAGGCCAGTTCCGCGTCGAGCGGGTGCCGCATGGCGAGCAGGGCTCTGGCCGCGCGCAGCATCTCCTCGAAGGCGGCGGCGGGTACGTCGGGGCCTGTGGGTGTGGGCGAAGGGGATGGCACGAACTGAAGCGTATGCCAGCGGGAAGCGGGTCCGCTCCCGCTTGTGGACAACCGGTCCGCGAGGAGCCGGTCACTGACCCGTGACCGTCCGGTGCCGGGCGGCGCGACAGCCGGGCGCGGTTCCCAGGGGGTCCGTGCCCGGCTGTCGTGCCACCGGGTCAGCGCGGTTCGGGTACCGCGCGGTGGCCGGTGAGCAGGGTGGTCCCCGCGCGGCGGACGGTCTTGCGGACCGTGGAGGGCGGCACCGAGTTCACCATGGCCTCCAGGTGCTCACGGGCGACACGCTCGACGAGATCTGGTGTGACCGTGATGCCCAGGTGCTCGATGCAGTGCCAGGTATCGCTGACACAGCGTTCCACGCAGCGGGGGGACAGCCCGCTGAACTCGTCGTGGAGCCGTGCCGAGATCTGTCTGAGATCCTGGACCGGGAAGGTCTGGAGCATTCTCGCTCACACCCCTAGCTGATGATGGGTCTGGACGGTGACCTCCACCTATTCCACTTGTTCTGGCCGGACAGTCAACCCTCGTCGCGGCACACTGTTGATAAAACCTGGGGGAGGTCCCGTTTACCCGGACGCCTCAGTCGCCGCAGGTCATCAGGGAGAAATGGACTTTTCGGACATATAACGTTCCCGTTTCGAAGGGTTCGGCGCAAACCCGGCCTCCTCGTGAGGCATCGTGAATTATGGGAAAACACGCCCGCAAAACCCCCGGTGGGCTGTGCCGAAGCGACACCGTGGCCTAACATTTACCTTCCCTGTCCACGGCGGGTCCCCCACACCGGTGGCCGTTGCGAGTCAGCGGGTGTGTCTTATGCTTGAGCCGTGACAGCGGCCGAGAGGAGTCATGGAGCGTGACTCCTGGGAGCCGCGGAGCCCCCCGACCGGAATCGGCGCCGCGCACCCAGCGCCAGCGCGCCACCGTGAACGGGTGGCGGGCACGGTGCACAGGGGACCACGCGGTCCAGAAAGCCCCCATCGAAACCCGGCTGGGGAATCCGACGGTTCCGGAGGTGTCGAGCAGTTGAGCGCCGAGACGTCCATTCCCCCACCCAGGATCAGCGCGGCGGAACTGCCGGACGCGGTGAAGTCCCTCCTCACCGACGCGCCCATCGGTTTCGCGCTCCTGGGCCCCGACGACGTCTTCGTGTCGATCAACGCCCGCATGGCCGCCGTCCTCGGCAGCACCCCCGACCGCTGCCTGGGACGCACCCCCGCCGAAGCCGGGGAACAGGCCGGTGAACCCGCCGGGGCCACCGGCCTCAGCGCCTCCGTCGCGAAGGTCCGCGACACCGGACGCTCCGTGCGCGGCCGCCATCGGACCACCTCGGGCCAGACCTGGGACCTCACCTGGTTCCCGGTCAACGACCCCTCCGACGGCGCGCGCCACATCGCCCTCATCGCCGCCCGTGACCACGAGGACGGTCCCGTCCACCGCGAGGAGGAGCGCCTGCGCGCCCTGCTCCAGGCGGGCAACCAGATCATCTGGTCGGCCGGGGCGGGCGGCGACGTCCGCGAGGACTGCCCCCAGTGGCGGGCCATCACCGGCCAGGACCTGGACGCCTACCTCGGCCGGGGCTGGCTGGACGCGGTGCACCCCGACGACCGCCCCGGTGTCGAGCGCGCCTGGGACGACGCCGTCTTGGACGTCACCCCCTTCGACGCCATGTTCCGCGTGCGCACCCGCGCGGGCGGGCACGTCCACTACAGGGCGCGCGCGAACCCGATCATGGACGGCGCCGCGACCGCCGAGTGGGTCGGCACCCTGGTGGACATCACCAACGAGCGCGAGGCGGACGAACTCCGCCAGCGCCTCAACCAGCAGCTCAGCGAGGCGGCCATGCGCACCGCCCGCCTCCAGAAGGCCACCTCGGACCTGGCCGAGGCGCTCACCGCCGACGAGGTCGTCCAGGCCATGTCCGAGATCGGCCGCTCCGGCGTGGGCGCCGACCACACCTCCGTCGCCCTGTTCGACCGGGACCGGCTGCGCCTGCGCATACTCTCCGCAGACGGCTGCGTCGGCCTGCCCGAACGCGGCTTCTCCCTGGACTACCCGGACGTCGCGGCCCGAGCCGTGGCCTCCCGCGCGCCGCGCCTCGCGGCCAGCCCCGCTGATCTGCGCGAGCTCATGGAGCACGCCCCCGAGGTCGAGGAACTGCTGGAGCACACCAGGGAGCGCGCCTGGGTGGCGCTGCCCATGATGGCCGCCGGCCGACCCATCGGCGCGCTGCGCTTCTCTTTCAGGGCCCAGCGCGACGTCACCGACGAGGAGCGCGTCTTCCTGGAGGCGCTTGCGGGACAGTGCGCCCTGGCCATCGGCCGGGCCATCGTCTACGAACGCGAACACGGGACCGCCGAGGAGCTCCAGCGCAGCCTCCTGCCCGAGGAACTTCCCGTGGTGGCGGGCGTGCGCCTGGCCGCCTACTACCGGTCGGGCTCACAGCACGTGCAGGTGGGCGGCGACTGGTACGACGCCTTCCCCCTGGCCGACGGCCGGGTCGCCGGGGTCCTCGGTGACGTCATGGGCAAGGGCATCCAGGCCGCCGCCGGAATGAGCCGGATCCGCAACGCGCTGCGCGCCCTGGCCTTCTCCATGCCCGAACCGGCCGACGTGTTGACCGGGCTGGACCGCATGTTCACGGCCACAGAGGGAATGGATCAGGTGACAACCCTGGTCTACTTCGTTCTGGACCCGGTCACCGGACAACTCGACCTCAGTAACGCGGGGCACCTCCCGCCGCTCGTGGTCGCCGGGAACGCCGGGCCCTCACTGCTCGACACCGAGCCCGACACACCGCTCGGCGTCAGCTCTCCGAGGGGGCATCACAAATTCTTCGTACAACCCGGTAACACTGTCGCCCTCTACTCCGATGGACTGGTTGAGAACCGCAGACGATCCGTCGACGCCGGTCTGGACGAGCTCGTCAGGGTCGCGTCGAGGGCGCGTCCCGAGGTGGTGGGCGATCCACAGCAGATGCTGGAGTACCTTGTTGAGAGAATGCTCGATGGGTATGAGCAGGACGATGACGTCACTCTGCTCGCCGTTCAGCTTCCGGTGATCGATTCCGCGTCGGAGCGGTAGACCGTACGAACAAGTCCATTGCCTTGCCTACAGTGAAGAAGCCGCCGCGCCCCGCGATGCGGAGGTGACCACGGCTTCCCCGCCCAGTGGGGACGATCCCAGGCCGCAGGTGGGAGAGGGTGCAGTGCCCGGTCCCGGCCAAACCGGACCACCGGGTCCGATCAATTCTCGCCACACGTCCGTTCGAGAGGTGTTTGTGTCATCTGCCAGTTCGACTCGCTCGAAGCAGTCCGAGTCACTGCAAGAGCCCGTCATTCAGCAGCTGATCGAGCGTGGGCGGTCCCAGGGCTTTCTTGAGCCCGAGGACGTGCGCCGTGCCTTCGAAGAGGCCGAAATCCCGATGTCGCAGGCGCAGTCCGTGCTCCGCAGCCTCGCCAAGGAGGGCGTGACCGTACTCGTTCCCGAGTCGGCCTCCTCGCGGCGCAAGACCACGCGGCGCAAGTCGGCGGCTCCTCGGTCCAGCACCACCACCCGCTCGACCACCACCACGAGCCGGGCCGCCAAGCCCGCCCGTGCGGCGGCCGCCCAGGACCAGCCGGAGACGGTCACCGCCGTCGTCGACTCCTCCGAGGGCTCCACCGCGAAGAAGGCCCCGGCCAAGAAGGCGGCGACCGCGAAGAAGGCGGCCGCCCCCAAGAAGGCCACGGCCAAGAAGCCCGCCGCCAAGGCCGCCCCGGCCAAGAAGGCGACGGCGACCAAGAAGTCCACGAAGAAGGACCTCGAACTCGCCTCGGGCTCCGGTGACTTCGCCGAGGAGGCCCTGGACGACGACCTCGAGCACACCGGCGCCGAGCTGGAGCTGGTCGAGGACACGGCCGAGCAGGAGAAGGAGACCAAGCCCGCCAAGCCCGAGACCGTCGGCGCGCCCGTCAAGCCGAGCAAGGACGACGACTCCTTCGTCCTGTACGACGATGACGACGACGCCCCCGCTGCCCAGGTGGTCGCGGCCGGTGCCACCGCGGACCCGGTCAAGGACTACCTGAAGCAGATCGGTAAGGTCCCGCTCCTCAACGCGGAGCAGGAGGTCGAGCTCGCCAAGCGCATCGAGGCCGGTCTGTTCGCGGAGGAGAAGCTCTCCGAGGAGAACGACGTCCTCACCTTCGAGCTCCGTGACGAGCTCGAGTGGATCTCCGAGGACGGCGGCCGCGCCAAGAAGCACCTGCTGGAGGCCAACCTCCGTCTGGTCGTCTCCCTGGCCAAGCGCTACACCGGTCGCGGCATGCTGTTCCTGGACCTGATCCAGGAGGGCAACCTCGGTCTGATCCGCGCGGTGGAGAAGTTCGACTACACCAAGGGCTTCAAGTTCTCCACGTACGCCACGTGGTGGATCCGCCAGGCGATCACCCGCGCGATGGCCGACCAGGCCCGCACCATCCGTATCCCGGTGCACATGGTCGAGGTCATCAACAAGCTGGCCCGTGTCCAGCGCCAGATGCTCCAGGACCTGGGCCGCGAGCCCACCCCGGAGGAGCTGGCCAAGGAACTCGACATGACCCCCGAGAAGGTCGTCGAGGTGCAGAAGTACGGCCGCGAGCCGATCTCCCTGCACACTCCGCTGGGCGAGGACGGCGACAGCGAGTTCGGTGACCTCATCGAGGACTCCGAGGCGATCCAGCCGGGCGAGGCGGTCAGCTTCACCCTGCTCCAGGAGCAGCTGCACTCGGTGCTCGACACCCTGTCCGAGCGCGAGGCCGGCGTCGTCTCCATGCGCTTCGGGCTCACCGACGGTCAGCCGAAGACTTTAGACGAGATCGGCAAGGTCTACGGGGTCACCCGTGAGCGCATCCGGCAGATCGAGAGCAAGACGATGTCGAAGCTCCGTCACCCGTCGCGCTCCCAGGTGCTCCGCGACTACCTGGACTAGTCAGCCGGTCCGGGTGAAGACCCACGCTTCAGGCTGAGAAGCAGAACAGGCGCGCCCTCCCGAGATGATCCGGGAGGGCGCGCCTGGCGTTCGTGCCCCCTGCATGCCCACGGGTGTGGCGACGCCCGCGTGTCCCTCGCATGTCATCAGGCACTCACTGTCCCCGCACGGAGTCCGATCTCCATCCGATGGCCACCATGCTGCCCCACGCGCTGTAGGTGCGGCATAAAAGTGCCCTGAACCGGCCTTCCTGATGGTTCGTCCCTTTTGACCTGCGAGGGAGCCCGGGGCCGACGGTCTCGCGCCCCGCCTCGGGGAGGCTCGGGGGATCAGTCGCGGACGACGACGTCCATCGTGCGCGAGGTGCCCGGTTTCGACGCGGGCGGCAGTTCCACGGTGTGCCCGAGGTCGCGCAGCGCCGTCACCAGTTCCTCCGGACTGTCGGCCTGGACGTTCTCGCTGACCAGTACCCGGGCGATGTCACCCCGGGTGGCCTTGGCCATGTGACTGACCACGGACCGCTTGGTCACGCCGTCGACCTCGCGCTCGCGCAGCACCCGCACCGCGACGGTCCGCTCGGCGGCGGCGCCCGTGGGCCTGAACGCCGCCGCGTAGGCCGCCGACCGGCAGTCCACGAGCAGGCGTCCCTCCGTGAGGTCTCCGAGCGACCCGGTCATGGCCCCGCGCCAGTACGTCCCCAGAGCGCCCAGCGGCGGCAGCTTCACCCCCATGGACAGGCGGTAGGGCGGCAGCTGGTCGGCGGGGCCCACCACGCCCCACAGGCCCGAGAACACCAGGACACGCTCCCGCGCGGCTGCTCCGTGCTCGGCGAGCAGCCCCGGGAGCCCCAGGCGGTCGTAGAGCACACCCGTGTAGAGGTCGGCGGCGCGCAGCGTGGGAGCCGTGGTCAGGTCCAGGTTGCGCTTGAGGGCGTCGGTCTGGGACAGCGACAGGCCCAGGACCTCGCGTGCGGCGTCCTCGGGGCCCGAGCAGAGTTCGGTCAGCGCCGCCACGACCCGCTCCCGGTTCTCGGTCAGCTCCGGCAGGGTCAGTGACCCCGGATCCAGCGGGGGACCCTCGCCGGAGGTGGCCTTGCCCTCGGAGGGCGGGAGCAGGATGAACATGGACTCTCCAGGTCACGGGTGGGGTGGGAACCGTGCCCATGTTAGGGCGTGAACGGCCGGATAGGATGTGCGGCTTCCGACAGCCGGGACAGCGAGGGGACGAACATGCACACGTGGGCCGAACGGGTGTCCAGGGACTGGCCCGCCTTCCGGACGGAGTCGCGCGCGGGCTGGCGGTTCGGCCTCGCGGACGGGTTCACCAAGCGGGCCAACTGCGCCCTGATGGAGGACCCCGGGGCCGATGTCGCGGAGGTCACCCGGTTCTACCGTGCCCACGGACTCCGCCCCTGCGTGCAGGTGTGGCCGGGGGAGGAGGCGATGGACTCCCGCCTGGCCGAACACGGGTACGAGCTGGTGGAGCCCACCCTGGTGCTGGCCAGGGCGCTTCCCGAGCGGCCGGGCGCCCCGGGGCGGACCCTGGTCTCGGACGCACCGACGCCTCGCTGGACGGAACTCTTCGCCGAGACGGGTGTGTCCCCGGACTGGGCCGACGGTGTCCTCCGCATCCTCGACCAGGTGACCACGGCCTACGGGGTCCACGAGGACGGGGACGGTCGGGGCTGCGCGGTGCTGGACGGGGAGTCGGTGGCGGTCTGCGCGATGGTCACCGCCCGTGCGGCCCGCGGGCGCGGTGTGGCGGGGATCATCCTGGCCGACCTGCTCGCCTGGGCGCACGACAGGGGCGCCCGCCGCGCCTACCTCTGCGTGGTGGCCGGGAACGAACCCGCGCTGCGCCTGTACCGGAGGGCGGGGTTCGAAGAGGTCTCGCGCTACCACAACCGGGTCCTCGCGGACTGAGGTGGCGCTCCGGCCTCGCCGGAGGGCCCTAGTCCAGGGGCATCGACCATGGACAGTCCGCCGCTGGGACGAAAGCCGAAAGGGCTTCCGTGGAGCCGCGGGGCCGGGTCGGGCACGTCACTCGCTTCTCGGGTGTCGCACCTTGGAAACCGGCTGAGGCCTGGGTGTCATGGGGCCTGACCTCGGAGAGCGACCACGAGAACGCGTACGTCACTCACACCCCGGGTGTCACACCCCAGAACGAGGACGGCGGCCCCCGGAATCCGGGGACCGCCGTCGACGTTTCATGGTCGTCGTGGCTAACGCTCTTCCGCGTCCTTGTCGCTCTTGGTGAGCTTGTCCGTCTCGTCCTGGATGTCCGAGGCGATCTTGCGGAGCGAGTCGTCGTGTTTGCGCATGTGGTGCGCGCAGAACAGGAGTTCGCCGCCGGAGTTCAGCAGCACCCGGACGTACGCCTGTGCACCACAGCGGTCGCAGCGGTCAGCAGCCGTCAGCGGCTGAGTGGGGGCAAGGGTTCCAGTCACTTCGCCATCCTCAATACTCGGCGTTAGTCACCTCTGACAACATCTAACCCGACCCAGACGTTCCCAACCGGGTCCCGTGTACGCCGACAGCGGAATCCGCCCGGTTCGTGCCCGTCTGGTACCCAATGGGTCATATTCGTCGGACACGCTTCCTCGTTCTTGTTGTACCCCTGAGGGGGGCCTGGCTATCCCCGGAAAACGGGAGTATCCAGGTCGCATCCACCAGAGGTGGTAGTCTCGCGCGGGCAGGCCCCGTCCGACCCCCATGTCGGCCCGCTCCGACCCGCACACGGGTGCGTGGAGCCCGTCACAGCGGACCCGGCGTCGACGCCGGCAGACCGCACCCGGGGGACACGACCCCGCCCACACACGGCCGTGCCACCGCAAATTCCCCGGCTCGCCGTAGCCTGGCCCCCTCAACAGTCGGTGCGGCGCGGTACAAAGGGCCCGCACCGCACAGCCACGATGGCCCTCAAGACGCAGGAGATGTCCGAGTGACCGCCTTGACCGCAGCCGTCCACGATCCCGAGGATTACTCCGCTCGGCACCTGTCGGTCCTGGAGGGCCTCGAAGCGGTCCGCAAGCGGCCTGGCATGTACATCGGGTCCACCGACAGCCGAGGCCTCACCCACTGCATGTGGGAGATCATCGACAACTCCGTCGACGAGGCCCTGGGTGGCCACTGCGGGCGCATCGACGTGACCCTGCACAGCGACGGTTCCGTCTCCGTCAGCGACGACGGGCGCGGCATCCCCGTGGACACCGAGCCCAAGTCCGGGCTCTCCGGTGTGGAACTGGTCATGACCAAGCTCCACGCCGGCGGCAAGTTCGGCTCGGGCTCCTACACCGCCTCCGGCGGTCTGCACGGTGTCGGCGCCTCCGTCGTCAACGCCCTCTCGGCCCGCGTGGACGTGGAGATCGACCGCCAGGGGCACACGCACGCCCTGAGCTTCCGTCGGGGCATCGCCGGGCGGTTCGCCGGTGCGAGCCCCGACTCCGAGTTCACCCCGGTGTCCGGGCTGGAGCAGGTCCGCAAGATCGCCAAGAAGATCACCGGCACCCGCATCCGGTTCTGGCCGGACATGCAGATCTTCCTCAAGGACGCCGAGATCACCCGGGAGAACCTGCTCGACCGGGCGCGCCAGACCGCCTTCCTCGTACCCGGGCTGACCATCGCGGTGCGCGACGAGCGGGCCGAGGGTGAGGCCGCCTACACCGAGGAGTTCCGCTTCGACGGCGGCATCAGCGAGTTCTGCACCTTCCTGGCGCCCGACGACCCGGTCAGCGACGTCCTGCGCATCCAGGGCTCCGGCAACTTCACCGAGACCGTCCCGGTCCTGGACGAGTCCGGCCACATGGTGCCCGCCGACGTCGAACGCCGCCTGGACGTGGACGTGGCCCTGCGCTGGGGCACCGGCTACGACACCACGGTGCGCTCCTTCGTGAACGTCATCTCCACTCCCAAGGGCGGAACCCACATCAACGGGTTCGAGCGAGCCCTGGTGCGGGTGATCAACGACCAGCTGCGCGCCACCAAGCTGCTCAAGAACAGCGACGACCCGGTCACCAAGGACGACACCCAGGAGGGCCTGACCGCCGTCGTCACGGTGCGCCTGCCCGAGCCGCAGTTCGAGGGGCAGACCAAGGAGATCCTCGGTACCTCGGCGGCCTCCCGGATCGTCTCCCAGGTGGTCGGCAACGAGCTGCGCGAGTTCCTCACCTCCACCAAGAAGGCGGAGAAGGCCAGGGCCCGCACGGTCATGGAGAAGGTCGTCGGCGCCGCCAAGGCCCGGCTGGCCGCCCGCCAGCAGCGCGAGACCCAGCGCCGCAAGAACGCCCTGGAGAGTTCCGCGCTCCCCGCCAAGCTGGTGGACTGCCGCAGCGAGGGGCTGGAGCACAGCGAACTGTTCATCGTCGAGGGTGACTCCGCGCTGGGCACCGCCAAACTCGCGCGCGACTCCGAGTTCCAGGCGCTGCTGCCCATCCGGGGCAAGATCCTCAACGTGCAGAAGTCCTCGGTCGCGGACATGCTCAAGAACGCCGAGTGCGCGGCGATCCTCCAGGTCATCGGGGCCGGTTCGGGGCGCACCTTCGACCTCGACGCCGCACGCTACGGCCGGGTCATCCTCATGGCCGACGCCGACGTGGACGGCGCGCACATCCGGTGCCTGCTGCTCACCCTCATCTACCGGTACATGCGGCCGATGCTGGAGGCCGGGCGCGTGTACGCCGCCGTGCCGCCGCTGCACCGCATCGAGCTCACCAACGTCCGGCGCAAGCGCGGGGCCAAGCCCGAGGACCGGTACGTCTACACCTACTCCGACGCCGAGCTGCGCCGTACCCTGCTTGACCTGGAGAAGCGCAAGATCTCCTGGAAGGAGCCGGTGCAGCGGTACAAGGGTCTGGGTGAGATGGACGCGGACCAGCTCGCCGAGACCACGATGGACCCGCGCCACCGCACGCTGCGCCGCATCCGGGTGGAGCAGGCCGAGGAGGCCGCGTCCGTGTTCAACCTGCTGATGGGCAACGAGGTGGCGCCGCGTCGCAGGTTCATCCAGGAGGGTGCCCAGGAGCTGGACCTGGAGCGCATCGACGCCTGACCCGTTCCACACACGAGGGGCCCGCACCGGGTCCGGGGTATCGATCGAAACCCCGGGGCCGGTGCGGGCCCCCTCGCGTTCCCGTTCAGGGGGCCTTGGGCGGTTCCCAGACCCCGTCCCCCAGGAAACGGTCGATCGCCGCCCGGTACGGGCCGGGGTCCAGGCCCCGCTCCGACACCCAGGCGTCGTTGTAGTAGCTGTGCTGGTACCGTTCGCCGCCGTCGCAGATCAGGGTGACCACACTGCCCCTGCGGCCCTCACGGAGCATCCTGGCGACCAAATGCCACACGCCCCACAGGTTGGTGCCGGTCGATCCGCCCGCGCACCGGCCGGTGACGTCGTTGAGGTGGCGCATCGCGGCGATGCTCGCGGCGTCGGGCACCGGCATCATCAGGTCGATCACCGACGGTACGAAGCTCGGCTCCATCCGGGGGCGGCCGATGCCCTCGATCCGGGAGGGCATGCCGGTGGCGTAGTCGGTTGCTCCGGTCACCCAGCCCGGGAAGAACGCCGAGTTCTCGGGGTCCACCACGGCCAGGCGGGTGTGCAGGCGCCGGTAGCGCAGGTAGCGGCCGATGGTCGCCGAGGTCCCGCCCGTGCCCGCGCCCACCACGATCCAGTCCGGGTCAGGGTGGCGCTCCATGGCGAGCTGCTCGAAGATCGACTCGGCGATGTTGTTGTTGCCCCGCCAGTCGGTGGCCCGCTCGGCGTACGTGAACTGGTCCATGTAGTGGCCGCCCGTCTCGGCGGCCAGGCGCTCGGCCTCGGTGTACATGTCCGGCGGGTTGTCCACGAAGTGGCAGCGACCGCCGTACCGCTCGATCAGCGCGATCTTCTCCGGACTGGTCCGGCGGGGGACCACCGTGATGAAGTCCAGCCCGACCAACTGCGCGAAGTAGGCCTCCGACACCGCCGTGGACCCCGAACTGGCCTCCACGATCGTGGTGCCCTCGGTGATCCACCCGTTGGCCAGCCCGTACAGGAACAACGACCGTGCCAGCCGGTGCTTGAGGCTGCCGGTGGGGTGCACCGACTCGTCCTTCAGGTAGAGGTCGATGCCCCACTCCGGGGGCAGCGGGAACACGTGCAGGTGGGTGTCGGCCGAACGCGTGTCGTCGGCGATCACCCTGCGGACCGCCTCGTCCGCCCAGGAACGGGCGCTGTCGGAACACCGGTCGACCCAGGGCAGGTCCGGGTCGGGGCGGTCTGGAATGGGAGCCATGGTCAGGAGGCTACCCGCATCCTTTCGGGCCTTCCGCTGCGCTCCGGCCAGTTCGACGCCCTTGCAGAGGGATGCGGGTTGAGGCAGGCGCGGCATTCTCGTCTTTGCCTGACGCTGGTTCCTCGCCGGAGTCCTGACTCGTCCTGCACAGTGCTCGCCGAAACTCGGACTCTCCGGCACCGAACGGGCGCCCCTGGTGGTCAAACGCAACAGCCGGGGCTCACGTCCATGGCTGAACCACGGACGTGAGCCCCGGCCGCGGATCTCTTCCCCGCACCTCGGTCGAGGGCGCGTGTCCTTCCCGGGACCCGGGCCACGAGGGGGTGCCCCCGTTCGGACGCTGAGGGTTCCCGCACTTGCGGGCATCCGACCACGCATCGAGGCGAAGCGCAGATGCGAAGCGGTAGCACCGCTCCCGTCAGTCCAGGGAACCGCCGGACATCACCGCGTGCATGCGCCGGTAGGTGGCCGCCTCCTCGTGGCGGCTCTGCCTCTCCAGCGTGCGCGCCAGGGCGATGTGCGCCCAGTTGTCCACCGGGTCCAGCTCGATCAGACTGCGGAAGGCCGACTCGGCCTTGTTGAGCTGAGCGGAGTGGAAGTAGGCACGCCCCAGCAGCTCCAACATGGAGCGGCTGCCGGGCTCGTTCTCCACCACCGGTTCGAGGATCCGGGCGGCGTAGATCGGGTCGCCCAGCTCCATGAACATGCGGGCTCGGTTGTAGGTGTCGTAGGTGCTCTCTTCCACGGTGCTCCTCTCGACGGTGCCACCGTCCCGGGTCACAACCGTCCTGGGAGGGGCGGCATTCCCGGGTGATGGGCGAGGCGGGTGCGGGGG
>NZ_LAVM01000102.1:0-18060 GCF_001083815.1 Nocardiopsis sp. SBT366
GGCGAACCGGACCCATTGCCGCTACCACCGGAACCACCCATGATCGGGGCGTCCGGCAACCCAGGCCGATCCGCACTACCCGGACCACCCAGATCACCCACACCACCCGGAATCGGCGAACCGGACCCATTGCCGCTACCACCGGAACCACCCATGATCGGGGCGTCCGGCAACCCAGGCCGATCCGCACTACCCGGACCACCCAGATCACCCACACCACCCGGAATCGGCGAACCGGAGCCGTTGCCGGTGCCACCGGAACCACCCGAAGACAGGTCCAGGTCGCCCTCGGTGGATACGCGACCCGGGGGCGGCGGCACGCTGCCGCCCCCCGCGCCACCCGCGGAGGAGGAGAGGTCGAGGTCCCCGAAGCCGCCGCTTGGCGGTCCCCCGATAGAGGAGGACAGGTCACCGCTGCCACCGTCGGTGCGCGAGCCGTCGGGGTTCAGGATGCTCCCGTCGGGAAGCCGAACGCTGCCGTCGGAGAGCCGGGCGCTCCCATCCGGGAGCGGCGTACTCCCCTCCGGGAGTTGCCCGCTGCCGTCCGGGGGGCGCGTGCTGCCGTCGGGGTTCAGGACGGTGCCGTCCGGGAGGCGCGTACTGCCGTCCGGAAGCATGGTGCTCCCGTCGGGGAGCGGGGTCCCCTGCTCCCGACGACCCGTGTTGTTCGGGCCGCCACCGGTACCGCCGCCGCCCATACCCCCCATGCCCGGGGCCACCGGCGGCGGGAAGAACCCGCCCGGGCCTCCGCCCGACGACGAGGGGTCTCCTCCGATCCCGTCGAACGCCCCTCCGCCCCCGGGACCGCCCAGGCCCTGCCCCAGACCGTCGAGGCCCCCCGAACCGGAGGAGATCGGCGGACCGCTGGGGCCGTTCGAACCAGGGGTTTCCGGGGGTCCGCCGAGCTCACCCGAGCCACCTGGCACGGGTCCGCCCCCTTCGGGCACGGGCCCGCCGCCGCCCTCGGGCACGGGTCCACCACCATTGGGGATGTCCGATCCCCCGCTGCTGGGTCCCTGGCCGTTCAGGTAGTCGTTGACGATCTCGTCGATGGTGCGGCCGTCGCCCAGAGGCCCGTTTCCACCCCCACCGCCGCCACCGCTCCCGTCCCCATCGCCGGTACCGTCGCCACCGCCACCGCCGCCGCCCTCGCCGCTGCCGCCGTTGAGGTACTCGTCGATGATGTCCTCGATGGAGCGGCCGTCACCGTCACCACCGCCACCATCACCGTCACCGCCGCCGCCCTCGCCGCTGCCGCCGTTGAGGTACTCGTCGATGATGTCCTCGATGGAGCGGCCGTCACCGTCACCGCCGCCGTTACCGCCACCGCCACCCCCTCCGCCGCCGGGCGGAGTGACCGCGACGGGGACGAAGGGCAGGATCTCGGCGGAGGAGGTGCTGTAGGTCGAGGAGACCGTGGAGATACCCTCCGTGGCCGCGTTGCGCAGGTCGGCCAGGTTGTCCCACCAGCGTTTCTTGATCTCCTTCTCAAAGGCCTCCCAGGTGGCCTTCTCATCCGTCCGCATGCCGCGGATCTTGATGATGCTGTCCTCCCAGGTGACCTTGTCCCGCTGTTCCTCCCACCAGTTGCGGATGGTCGAGCGGGGACTGACGTCGGAGCTCGTCGCCCAGGTGTTGAACTCGCGGATCACCGCTTGGAGATAGGTGGGGTTGGCAGCGCGGTGCGCGTTGCCCACCGCGTCGACAGTCGGCTCGATGTAGGTGGCGATGTTCTGGAACTCGAGGGCCAGCTTCCTCAGGTACCCGCGCAGCGCCTCGGCTCCCGCACCCTCGAACTTCTCGTTGCCCGGCTTCATATCTTCGGACAGGGCCCAAAGCTCGTCGTAGCGATCGGTGGCGAACCCCTTGAAGTCCTCGAGGTCGGTCTCGATCCGGCTGAGGACACCGCTGCTGAAGGAGCTGGTACCCACACTGGAGGGGGAGGCGGCGTTGAGGATGGTGCGCATCGGCCCCCTGAAGTTGCCCCACACCGTGTCGCCGTTGTCCTTGATGGCCTCGTTGAGGTGGATGCCCGAGTAGACCGCGAAACCCCACTCGTAGCTGTCAATCCGTTCCGCGTCGGAGGCCCGGCTGTCGAAACCGAACCACTCGTCCGCGTCCTTCGGGTTGTTGACGTTCCAGAAGAACTCCTTGATCCAGCTGGTGTCATGCACCGCCTGGGCGGAGCCCATGGGAGGGGCCGATCCCTTGTCGTCTTTGTCGGCGAAGACGTTGATGGCGTGTGCCATCTCGTCGCTCCCGACGGCGCCACCGGACTCGGGGACCGCGGGATCGGTCCCCTCCTTCTCTGGAAGGTCCTCGTCAGCCATGCAAGTTCCTCAAGGCGGGTTCGTGGGGCGGAGGGGTGGTGGCCCAGGCGGCCGGTGCGCTCACCCGGACGGCGTCAGTCGGAGGTCAGGACGACTCGGGGGTCTCGTTGGGGGTGTCGTTGGGGCCGTTGCCTCCGCCGTTACCACCACCACCTCCGCCCCCGCCCGTGGGCGTGGGCGCACCGTTGGAGATGATCTGGCTGACCTGGGTGGCGTCCAGCTCCGCGTCGGACTCCAACTCCTCGTAGGTGATCGCGCTGTTGCGAATCCCGGCCGACATCCCGACCAGGCGGGTCTCCAGGTCGGTGACCAGGGTGGTGAACTGCGTCAGCACGGCTCCGACCTCCTTGGAGAGCTCGCCGGCATTGGGGAGGAGGGCGGGGTTGCCGAAGGGCACGTTGGGCGCGGACGCGCCCTCACCGCCGGGGTAGTGCGTGGACGCCCGGGTCTTCATCTTCGAGACCTTCTCCCGAAGCGGATCGACATGCGCCGTCTGCAACGTCTTGAGGTAGTCCAGCGTGACCTTGGTCTTCTCCTCTGACACGTCCTGCCCCTTCCTCTCCTGTCCAGCTCTTCTTCAAGCCGCGGTGCGGCGTCATCCGGCGTGGTGCGGTGTTCCCTCGGCCGCGGCGTGGACCACCCGGGCCATCGCCGCGGCCGAGGGGGTGTTCAGCGGCGGGCGTTCCAGTTCCCGGCTTCCTGGAGGTCGCCGCGGCGGTAGCGCTCGGTGATGTCACCCAGGGAGACCTGGGCGTGGCCCAGCAGCGCGCGCATGTCGGCGACGTTGCGCCGCCAGGACAGGAGGCGCTGGTCGTACTGCTCGGAGGCCTCACCGATCCAGTCGGACTTGACGGCCTGGACCTTGGCGTCCAGCTCGTTGATGGCCTGCTCGATGATGTCGGTCTGCTTACGCAGGTCGATGCCCGCGTCGTCAGCACCGCTGTACTTGATCTCGAATCCGTCCATGGACATGGCTCCGGTTTCTCTCGGTGGTGCGCCCCCGGTCGTGGAGGCTGGATCGGGTCGGGTCGGGTCAGATCAGGTCAGCGAGCGACGTCGCCCTGGTTCGGGTTGAGCTGGGTGATCCAGTTGGCGGTCACCATGTTCTCGTCCTCCATCGCGTTGAAGTTACGCTCGGTGCCGCCGAGGATGCCGATCATGTCGTTCATGTCGTTGGTGATCAGGCGCAGCTCCTCGAGCCACTTGACCAACGCGGTGTCGTACTGGCTGGCGGCGCCGCCCTGCCAGTTGCCGCCGAGCAGGTCCCGGACGCTGTCCACGTTGGTGTAGACGCCGTTGCACGTGGTGTGGGCCGTCTCCATGGCGTCGCGGCCGGTCCGCATCGCCTGGTCGGTACTGCGCATCATCGACATGGGAGTCTCCTGGTTCTGTTGGGCGTCAGTCGGAAAGGCACCGGGGTTCCCCCGGTTCCGCGAGAGCGCCGACGGGTTCACCGGCGGCCTGCGGGGTCAGTTCGGGTCCGGTGGGCAGCAGGTCCAGCAGCGCGGTGGAGACGGCGGAGGCCCCGCCGGGCGCGTAACCCAGCGTGTCGGCGTCCTGGGGCTCGGGCACCGGGTACTTCGCCCCGGTGTCGGTGACCAGGAAGTAGGAGCCGCGCAGCGCCGCCCCTCCCGCAGGAGCCGCCCTGACCAGTCCGCCCTCCCCCGACGGAATGTCGATGAGGTCGGGGGCCGTGCAGGCGGCGGTGCTGCCGGCCGGAGGCCGCGCGGCCCGCCCGCCGATGTCCGCCGGGGAGGTGAGCGCGAGCGCCAGCGCGCCGTCCCCCTGGTCGATGACGCACAGCGCCGCGCCCTGGGGGTCGGTCAGCTGCGGCGGGACGGCGGGCAGGCCGTCTCCGGTCACCGGATCCTCGCCCGACAGGTGCGCGCGCAGCTCGTTGACGGTGAGTTCGACCGGTGTGGGGTCGCCGCCCCCGTAGGCCTCCTCCGCCGTGAGCGGATGCCCCAGGAGCAGACGGGCGTGGGTGGCGTCGGTGGGGGTCAGGCCGTCCTGGGTGAGCACGTAGAACTGCTCGGGGCCGCCCTCCGTGGCCGGGACCGTGAAGACCTGCCCCACGCGGGTGTCCGCGCCGCTGAGACGTGGCCCGTCCTCACCGCGGCCGTCGATGTCGAGTGCCGCGAGCCTCGGCCCGGCGGGAACGCCGTCCAGCACCGCCGCGGCCACGGGGTGGGGCACCGCGGTGCCGTACCCGAGGGACTCCAGAGCGCCGTTCTCCTCGTCGATGGCCAGGCGGTTGCCCTTCCACAGCAGGTGGCTCTCACCGCCGGGGCCCCGGACCAGGACACCCTCGTCCTCTGCGACCGGTGAGCCGAACGGGGACCGGCCCAGGGTGAGCGAGGTCAGGGTCTCGACGCCGTCCCCGGTGTTGACGGTGGTGGCGCACACCTGCCAGACCATGGAGCCCTCGGCTTCCGTGGGGGGAAGACCGTCGGGGGCGCCCGCGATGCCGATGGAGGCTCCGACTGGGGTGCCCTCCAGCGAGTCCGCCGCGACCTGGACCGGTTGGGAGTTCGCGGTCAGCAGTACGGCCGACGCCTGGTTGGACACCGGCCAGAGGACGCCGTCGGAGTAGACGTAGCGGCCCGCGCCGCCCTTGACGGCGACGAGCGTTCCCTCGTGGCGCCAGGAGGTGGAGCCGCCGGGGAAGATCAGACCGAAGATGAGGAAGCCCACGCACAGCAGCACCGCGAGGATCAGCCCGATGAAGGCGCCGTTGCGGGTGCGCCGCAGGGGTGCCTCGACGGCGTCCGGATCGGCGGCGGCCATGGCCGTGGAGAGTCGGCGCACCATGAACGAGTGCGCCTGTACCTGGTCGCGACGGGTCTGCATCAGCCCACCCGCCTTCCGCTACGCGTCATCCGCCGATCCCCCTCATCACCGCAAGCAACCCCAGGTTCCCGGGGATCAGGCACACCAGGACGATCGCGGCGAGGCTCTGGATGAGTTCCCCCGCGCGCCCCCAGTGCGGGATGGGACGGTTGCCCGGCACGGACCAGGCGGCGAGGAGCAGACCGAGCGCCGCGACCAGCAGCAGCCCGAACAGGACCATGCGGGCGGTGTCCCCGCCCAGGAGTCCGCCGCCGACCGCCAGGGCCACCAGCCCGTACACACCGGCGCCCAGCAGGCACACCCGGTGCCACACGCCGTTGAGCCCGCGCGACTGGAGCAGCAGGATCAGCGCGACGCAGACGCCCGCCGTGGAGGCCAGGCCGCCGGGGTGGGCGGCCAGCACGGTCATCGAGGCCGCGCAGACCACGGCGACGACGGCCAGCAGGCCGCCGAGGTAGTGGTCCGCGCGCTGGCTGCGGGTGCGGACGTCGCGGGCCGGGTGGGGGTCGATGTACTCGCCGAGCTGGCTGACCCCGTCGGGCAGCGGAGGCAGGCGCATCCCCGCCAGGCGGAAGGCCAGAGCCGGGGCGAACGAACAGAGCAGCAGCACCAGGGCGGCGGCCGAGACGGCCACCCCCGGCGGCGGGGCGCTGTCCCAGAACATGAGCAGGGCACCGGCGGCGGCGGTGAACAGGGCCGTGCCGATGATGGCCGTGAAGAACGGCAGGCAGGCGGCGACGGCGGCGATCGCCAGGACGGCGGCGCCGGTCGCAGTGGACGCGCCCGAGAGCATCCTCGCTCCGGTGAGGGCGTTGCTGGGGTCGCCGCCCGGGAGCGTGGCCCCGGCGAACGCCATGAACAGCACGGCGGCGCCGCCCGTGACGGCGGCCGCGATGGGCGCGTCGAAGGCGCGGGCGGCCGCCCCGGCGGCGAGCAGCAGGAGCAGCCCCGTCGCGGCGGCGGTGGCGCCCGCGATCCAGGTGGGACCGAGCAGCGTCAGCAGGCCGAGGGCACCGGCGAAGCCCACGGCGGCGGTGCCGGTCAGAGCCCGCCTGGAGACCCGTGGCCCCCACCCGTCGGAGCGCTCCGACAGGGTGTCGGCCAGCCCGTCGACGAGGTCGTCGAAGTGGATCTCCGGCATCTGGTCGGCGCGTTCGCGCAGGTACAGGGTCTCGCCGTCGGTGAGGCCGAGCGTCTCGACGGTCTCGGACTCGTCGAGCGGGGGTGAGCCCAACCGTTGGAGCACCCACCCTCCGTGCTCGAGGCCGCTCTCGTCGAGGTCCTCGTGCTCGTTCTCGGCGTAGAGCAGGAACGTGGGCAGCAGCTCGGCCAGCGGCAGGTCGCACGGAACGGCGATCTCGAAGGAGGCGTTGGGCGCGCGCACGACCAGGCGGCAGAGATCGGCGGAGACGACGTCCGACATCGGTCCTCCTCGCTGGACGACAGTGGCTGGGTCGGTTTACGGGTGTGGGATAAAGACACCAGTGGAGGGGGAGAAGGCCGGGCTGCGCCATTCCTCGGCGGAACACCCGGGGGCAGGGGTACGGCGCAACCGAACTGGAAATGCTGAGCTAGACTAGCATCACTTCCGGAATTCCGGTCATGACGTTTCGGAAAACTCTGCCCCGGGGATACCGTTGCTCATTTGAGCGCCCCAGCCCCCTCCCCCGGAGACCGAATCCGGCTCTAGGGTTCCCCCATTCGAACCCGTCGGAATTGCCCCCGGTCGGTCCGCCCGCCGCCCCTGTCACGAATAGCGTCTGACCAGGGGAAAGAGAAGGGACACGCTGATCAGCACCATCCTCGTCCGCAGGCCGGCGCGTCGACCCGGCCCCGAGCCGCCCGACGGCGAGCTCTCCCTCCAGGAACCCCCGGTCCTCCCTGAGCAGGAGAACAGCATCTCGGGGGTCTTCATGTACCTCCCCATGGCGCTGAGCTCGCTCGCGATGGTGATGATGTTCATCCGCCCCGGAGGGGGCGGCGCCCTGGGCACGGCCATGCCCTTCATCGCGGGCGGCATGATGCTCGTCGGCGCGGTGGCGATGGTGGGCGGCCAGATCCTGCGCGTACGGATCGAGCGCAGCCGACGACTCTCCGGTGACCGTCGCGACTACCTGCGCTATCTCGGCCAGATGCGCGGCCGGGTGCGGGGCGTCGTGGTGGCCCAGCGCGAGGCGCGGGCGTGGAACGGCCCCGACCCGGAGGCACTGTGGTCGCTGGTGCGCACGAGCAGGCTCTGGGAGCGTCGTGGGGCGCACGACGACTTCGCCGAGATCCGCATCGCCGTGGGCGAGCAGCCGCTCCAGACGCGCATCGCCCCGTTGTCGACCAAGCCGGTGGAGGATCTGGAGCCGCTCAGCGCGCACGCGCTGCGCCGTTTCATCAACGCCTACGCCACCGTCGCGGACTTGCCGGTCTCGCTTTATCTACGGGGATTCGCGCATCTGGGTCTTCGCGGCGACGCGGAATCCAGCCGTGCAATGGTGCGCGCACTCGTGGGTCAGGTCACAGTTTTTCACGCGCCGGATGAATTGCGTGTTGTCGGCTGTGTGAACGATGAGCGAATGGCCGACTGGGAATGGATGAAATGGCTTCCGCATTGCATGCACCCGACGGAGCGCGACGGCGCGGGCCCGGTCCGGCTGATCGCCTCCGACGCCATTGAGCTGGAAAGACTCGTTGGTCCCGCGCTCGCGGACCGGCCACCCTTCGACCCTCAGGCGGCGCCCGGGCGCGACGAGCCCTTCACGGTCATCATCGTGGACGGCGGAACCGTGCCGCAAGGGTCGAGATTGCTCAGCGGCGGCTTTCGCAACTCGATCGTGATCGAAGTGGGCACCGAGCGCATGTGGGACGGAGCGCCTCACACACTCTCACTACGGGTCGAAAAGGATTCCGTGGAGATGAGTGAGCTGGACCGTTCCGGACGCGAGTCCTTCACCCACCTCGGACGACCCGACTCCCTGGACCTGCACCGGGCCCGTTCGCTGGCCCGCATGATGGCCCCCTACCGGGTGAGCGTCGCCGCCGACGTCGTGGAGCCGCTGACCACCGACTTCGACCTCACCACCCTGCTGGGCATCCCGAACCTGCACACCTGGGACGCCGCCCGCGAGTGGGAGAGGGAGCGTCCGGAGAGCCGGCTGCGTGTGCCCATCGGCATCGCGGCCTCGGGTGCGCCCCTGGAGCTGGACCTCAAGGAGTCGGCGCTCGGCGGGATGGGCCCGCACGGGATGCTGATCGGCGCCACCGGTTCCGGCAAGAGCGAGCTGCTGCGCACGCTCGTGCTGTCCCTGGCGCTCACCCACTCCTCCGAGAAGCTCAACTTCGTCCTGGTGGACTTCAAGGGCGGCGCCACGTTCATCGGTCTGGACGGGCTGACCCACACCTCCGCGCTGATCACCAACCTCGCCGACGAGACCTCCCTCGTGGAGCGCATGCAGGACGCCCTGCACGGCGAGCTGATCCGCCGCCAGGAACTCCTGCGCTCGGCGGGCAACTTCAGCTCGGTGCACGAGTACGAGAAGGGCCGCCGGAGCGACCCGACCATGGAGCCCATGCCCACGCTCTTCGTGATCGTGGACGAGTTCAGCGAACTGCTCGCCGCGCACCGGGACTTCATGGAGCTGTTCGTGATGATCGGCCGCCTGGGCCGAAGCCTGGGCGTGCACCTGCTGCTGGCCTCCCAGCGGCTGGACGAGGGCCGTATGCACCAGCTGGAGAGCCACCTCTCCTACCGGATCGCGCTGCGCACGTTCTCGGCCATGGAGAGCCGGGGCGTGCTCGGTGTGGCCGACGCCCACCAGCTCCCTCCCGCGCCGGGTTCGGGTTACCTCAAGTCCGACACCGAGGAACTCACCCGGTTCAAGGCCGCCTACGTGTCGGGGCCCTACCGCGCCAAGCGGCGTGCGGCGCGGGCGTCGACCGCCGCGCGCGAGATCACCCCCTTCCTGCCCGGGTACGTGGCCGGGCCGCCCGTCTCCGCCGTGGAACCCGAACCGGAACCGGAGCCGGAGTCGGACACGAGCCTGCTGGAGACCGCCCTGGAGGCGGTGCGGGACGTTGGTCCGCCCGCGCGACGGGTGTGGCTGCCGCCCCTGGACCAGGCCCCCACCGTGGCGGAGATGCTGCGGTCGGAGGGCGCGGCCTCGCTGCCCGCTTGGGGAACCGACCCGGTGCTGACCGTGCCTGTGGGTCTGGTGGACCGCCCCTTCGAGCAGCTGCGCACCCCGCTCACCGCCGACCTGCGCGGCGCGGGCGGGCACACGGCCGTCATCGGTGGTCCGCAGAGCGGCAAGAGCACCCTCCTGGTCTCACTGATCAGCGCGCTCGCGCTCACCAACACCCCGGAGCAGGTGCAGTTCTACATCCTGGACTTCGGTGGCGGCACGCTGCGCGGTGTGGCGGACCTGCCGCACGTGGGCGGTATCTGCGGGCGCATGGACCTGGAGCGGGTCACGCGCACCGTCGCGGAGATGACGGCGCTGCTGGGGCGCCGTGAGCAGTTCTTCGCCGAACACGGCATCGACTCGATCGGCGCCTACCGGCGTCGGCGGGCGGCCGGGGAGTTCGCCGACCAGCCCTACGGGGACGTGTTCCTGGTCATCGACGGCTGGGCGACGGTCCGCGCGGACATGATCGACCTCATCGCCGAGATCACCCAGATCGCCCAGCGCGGCCTCAACTACGGCATCCACCTGATCGTGGCCTCCCCGCGCTGGGCCGACGTGCAGTCCAGCCTGCGCGACCTGCTGGTCACTCGGTTCGAGCTCCGGCTCGGCGACGCGGTGGACTCGGCGATCAACATGCGCCAGGCCGAGAAGGTCCCCCGGATTCCCGGGCGGGGTCTGACCGCGGAGTACAAGCACTTCCTGTCGGCACTGCCGCACCTGGAGGAGGGCCCCGAGGCGTCGGTGGCCGACGTGGTGGCCGCCGTCAAGCAGCGGTGGGACGGCCCGTCCGCTCCGCAGGTACGCCTGCTGCCCCTGTCGCTTCCGGCGTCGGACCTGCCTCCCCCCGAGGACGGCCCGAAGATCGCGCTGGGTCTGGAGGAGCGTCGTCTGGAGCCGCTCTGGCACGACTTCTCGACCCTGCCGCACATGTTGGTGGTCGGGGACAACGAGAGCGGCAAGACCAACCTGCTGCGTCTGGTCACCCGCACCATCCGGGAGCGGTACACCTCCACGGAGGCGCGCGTGGTCGTGGTGGACCCCCGACGCGGGCTGTTCAACGCGATCCCCGAGGAACAGCGTCTCGGCTACGCGGTGACCGGCGAGAGCGCACGCGAGATGATGATGGCGGCGGCGCAGGCGCTCAAGCCCCGGCTGCCCGGCCCCGAGGTCACGCCGGAGCAGCTGCGCGAGCGCTCGTGGTGGACCGGCCCCGAGCTGTTCGTGGTCATCGACGACTACGACCTGCTGAGTTCGGCGGGCGGCGGCGGACCGCTGTCCCCGCTCATGGAGATGCTGCCCCACGGCGCCGACATCGGGTTCCACCTGATCCTGGCGCGCGGTGCCGGTGGTTTCAGCAGGGCCATGGGCGAACCGGCGCTGCGGATGCTCATCGACGCGAACACGCCCAGCATGGTGCTGTCGTGCCCGCCCTCCGAGGGTGTGCTGTTCGGTTCGCTGCGCCCGCAGCGCCTGCCCCCGGGCCGCGCCCTGCGCTTCGACCGCCGCGACCCGGTCAAGGTGCAGCTGGCGCTGGACCCGGAGACGGAGGAGGCGGCCGCCCGCGACTGACGGGTGGCCGGGGACGAGGAAGCGGCCGCCCCGCTGGGCGGGGCGGCCGGAGGTGAGAGGAACGGGAGGCCCCGTGTCGAGCGGAGCGAAACGCAAGCGGCTTCGGTTCGGGGCCGGGGTGTGCCTGACGGGCGCACTGTTCCTGGTGGCGGTCGCGCCCGCGGCGGCGGACGAGGTCCCGCCCGCGCTGCCGCAGGTGGCGCCCGAACTGGACGGGGACGCGTGTGCGCCCTCCTCCGAGGAGACGGTGAGTCAGGAGCTCTGGACCGAGAACGCCCTGGGGCTCCCCCGCGCCCGGTCCACCTCCTCGGGGGCCGGGATCACCGTGGCCGTCGTGGGCAGCGGGGTCGACGACTCGTCGGCCGCCCTCGAGGGGGCGGTGGACGGGGCCGGTGAGGACTGCACCGGGTTCGGGACGTTCCTGGCCGGGGTGGTCGCGGCGCGACCGCAACAGGACAGCGGGCTCATCGGGGTGGCGCCCGAGGCCAGCGTGCTGGCGGTCCCGGTCACCAACGACTGGGGCGGCGCGAACGCGGACGCTCTCGCCGAGGGCATCACCGACGCCGTCTCAGAGGGCGCGGACGTCGTCCTGGTGGGCGTGGCCATCCCCTTGGGCAGCTCCGCGCTCGAAGCGGCGGTGGACACCGCCGTCGAGGAGGACGTCCTGGTGGTGGCGCCGTCGACGGCCATGGTCGGTCGGGACGCCTACGCGGCCGTACCGGCGACCCGCGGTGAGGTGTTGGGGGTGACGGCGACCGGCACGGAGGGCGCTCCGCTGATGCCGCCGCCCGCCACGGCGGACGGCCGGATCTCGACACCCGACCTCAGCGCGCCCGGCCAGTCCGTGTTGAGCCTGGCCCCCGGCGGTGACGGGCACGCCGTCGCCGAGGGGGACGCGGTCGCGGCGGCGTTCGTGGCCGGGGTGGCCGCGCTGGTGCGCGCGCAGCACCCGGAGCTGAGCGCCGCGCAGACCTCCGAGCGCCTGGTGATGTCGGCCTACCCGGACGCCGGCGCCGCGTTCGGCACGGGGTTCCTCGACCCGGTGGGCGCCCTGACCAGGTCCATGGGCCCGCGTTCGGGTGACGGGGCCGAGGCCGAGGAGTTCGCGCTGAACCTGCCCGCCGAACCGCAGCGCGGCCTCGTCATGGCCGTGGTCGGCGCGACCGCGCTGCTGGTGTTGATCTGTTCGGTCGGAGCCGCCGCCGTCCGTCGCCGCAAGGCCAAGGCCGAGGCGGCCGCAGCCACCGCCTGAGCCCCTCAGCGCGCTCGTGCGACGGGCCCCACCGGAACTTCCGGGTGGGGCCCTTCGCGTTCAGGGGCGGAGCGGGCCGAAACTCCCCCTCCAGCGCGTCGGGGGTGAACTCGCCCGTTCCCACGCGCCGAAAGTGCGGCCCATTCCCTGTTCAGCTTCTTGCAGTCCGCCCTGAAGCGGGGAGGGTAGCGCCTCCCCCTGCCGGTCCGCCCTTCAGTGCTCAAACCCTCCGTTCCCACCCAGCCCGATTCGGTGCTCCCGGACGAAGGCGTCGAAGCTGCGGGGCGGGCGCCCGGTCAGATCCAACACCGCTGTGCTGACCTGGTCGTGCAGGCCGCGTCTGATGCCGTCCTCGACAGCGGCGACGGCGGCGGCGAACTCGGAGGGCATGCCCGCGGCCCGGTAGGCGAAGGCCTGCTCCTCGGTCCCGACCGTCACCACCCGGACCGTCCGACCGGTGCGGGCGGTGATGATCGCCGCCGCGTCCCGGTAGCTCAGGGCCTTCGGCCCGGTGAGCAGGTAGTCACGCTGGCTGTCGGGCTCCACACCGGGATCGGCCAGCAGGGCGGAGGCGGCGGCCGCGACGTCCCTCGCGTCGATCCACCCCACCGCGCCCTCACCGGCGGCAGTGTGCACCTCACCGTGCCGCAGGATCCGCTCGCCCACCGGATGGGGGCTCAGGAAGTTCTGCATGAACCCGGAGGCCCGCAGCACGACCCCGCCCGGCCGGGCTCGTACCCGCGCGGCCATCTCCACAGCACTGGGAGCGTTCGGCAGCACGATGGCGGAGCCAAGGAGCACGACCCGGCGCACACCGAGGCGTCGCGCCTCGGCCAGGAACGGACCGACAGACAGAATCGGGTCCACGGAGTTCACCGGAGGGACGAGGAAGATCCGATCCATCCCGCGCAGGGCGGCAGGGTGGGTGGTCGGGTCCGCCCAGTCGAACCGGACCGCGTCGGGGTCGTCGGCGGACGGGTGGCGGCTGGCCACTCGGACCGGTACGCCGTTGCCGCGCAGTAGTCTCACCAGCGCGCCACCCGTCTTCCCAGTGCCGCCCGTCACCAGGACGCCGGTCATCGGACAGCTCCCCAGCGCAGCGAGGCCCCGGAGGCGGGCAGGGGCACGGCGGTGCCGTCTTTCTCCAGGTCAGCGACGTTCGTGTCCCTGATCAGCATCAGGTTCAGCGGTCGGCGCATCGTTTCCTCGGGAATTCGAGGCATGGTGTTCTCCCGTGTTCAACGGACTGTGCAGACCACACTGGACGCGGACCAGCGGTCGGGGAACGGACGGCTGATCCCCGGACCGCCAGTCCGTGGCTGGACCGACCGCCCCGTGCCACCATGACCCGGGTGAGCAAAGATGACCTGGGCGACTTCCTGCGCCGTCGGCGGGACTCGCTGCGCCCGGACCAAGTGTCGGCGGCCCACCCGCCAGGACGACGCGCCCGGCGCGCTCCGGGGCTGCGCCGCGAGGAGGTCGCCGAAGCGGCCGGCGTGTCGGTCAACTACTACGAACGCCTGGAGCAGGCCCGCGCCTCGCGCCCCTCCCCGGAGGTGCTGACGGCACTGAGTCGGGCACTGCGGCTCACCGTCGCGGAGCGTGAACACCTGGCGCGGCTGGCCGGCCAGATCCCCCTCAGCACGAACACTGATCGGGAGCCGGTGCCCGCCGACGCCCGACGGCTGTTGGAGCGGCTCGGGCCGATCCCCGCCTACCTGGTCGACCAGCGTCAGGACATCGTGGCCTGGAACGGCACGGCGGCCGTGTTGGTCACCGACTTCGGGCTGCTGCCCACCGAGGAACGCAACGTCGTCAGGCTGGCCCTTCGACTGCGGGACACCCTGTGCTCGGCGCCAGCGAGCACGGAAGGCGAGTTCATCCGGCGGTCTGCGGCCCAACTGCGTGCGGCCAGCGCCCGTCACCCCGCCGACAGTGCCCTCAGTGAGCGGGTCAACGAGTTCGCCGCGCTCAGCGCGGACTTCGCCGCCAGCTGGCGCGACCACGACGTACGCCCGCTGTCCACGCTGCGCAAGCGCCTGCACCACCCCTGGGCGGGCGAGGTGGAGCTGGAGCGCCAGATCCTGCTGTTGCCCGGCACCGAACTGCAACTGGTGATGTACACCCCGGACCCCGGCAGCCCGAGCGCCGCCGCGATCGCCCGACTCGCTGCCCGGGGCGAGGGAGTCCAGCACGTGTGACTCGACGTCGCCGTGGGCGGCCCCCCTCGTTTGCGTGGGACCCGGACCCGCGCTTTCAGCGGGGAAGGGGCTCAGCGTCCGGGGGCCTCGTGCGCGGGGCACTCGGGCCGGGTCCCCGGAACCCGGCCGGACGGGGTGAGGCAAAGAACAGGGCAACCTGCGGTGCGTGACGTTTGGGTCCCCCGTCCACCGGCCAGGCCGGGGGGAGGAACCACCAACCACAGGGGGAACTTCCATGGCCCAGAACACACCGTCCCTGCGTGTCTTCGCCTCGCCCGGTCGTTACGTCCAGGGCCGTGGCGCGATGGAGCAGCTCGGCACACTGGTCGGAAGGGTGGGAAGCAGGCCGCTGGTCCTCGCCGACGACGTCGTACGGAACCTGGTCGGCGCGACCCTGGAACGCTCCTTCGCGGAGGCCGGGATCCCGCTCACGTTCGAACGCTTCGGGGGCGTGCCCACCAGGACCGAGTCCGAGCGGGTCGGCGAGGTCATCGAATCGCAGGACCACGACGTGATCGTGGGCCTGGGCGGCGGCGCCGCGATCGACGCCGCGAAGGCAGCGGGCGCCAACGTCGGGGTCCCCTGGGTGAGCGCCGCCACGGTGGCCTCCACCGACGCGCCCACCTCCGCCCTCTCCGTGGTCTACACCGAGAAGGGCGCCTTCGAGTCCTACCGCTTCTACGACCGCAACCCCGCGCTGGTGGTGGTCGACACCCAGCTGGTGGCCCAGGCTCCCACGAGGTTCCTCGCCGCGGGCGTGGGCGACGCCCTGGCCACGTGGATCGAGGCCCGCGCCCTGCGCGGCACCGACTCCACGAACATGGTGGAGGGGCTCCCCACCCGCGCCGGGACCGCCCTGGCCCAGCTGTCGTGGGACATCCTGTGGGAGTCCGCGCTCCCCGCGCTCGACGCCGTGGACCGCGACCTGGTCACCCCCGACGTGGAGGCCGTCGTGGAGGCCACCACGCTGCTCTCCGGCCTCGGCTTCGAGTCCGGCGGCCTCGCCGCCGCGCACGCGGTGCACGACGGCCTCACGGCGGTGGACGAGACCCACCACCTCGCCCACGGCGAGAAGGTCAACATCGGCTCCCTCACCCAGCTGTTGCTGGAGGGCGCCGCCACCGCCGAGGTGGAGGAGTTCGCCGAGTTCACGGCCAGGGCCGGACTGCCCACCACGCTCACCGAGGCCGGGTTGGGCAACGCCGACGACGCGCTGCTGGACCGGGTGGTCGAGGCCGCGACGGCCCCGGAGGAGACCATCCACAACCTGCCGTTCACCCCCTCCCACCGGGACGTGCGGGACGCCCTGCGCGCGGTGGAGGGGGTCGGCCGCCGGGTACGCGAGCGCGCCGGGCTGGGCGAGCCCCGCGCACCCAAGCAGTGAGGCCGTCCCCCGCGGTCCGCCGCCGAGCGGGCCGCGGGGGGACGCTCCCTAGTTCAGGCCCTTGCGGGTGAGGAGCGGGCCCATGCCGGGCTCGCGGCCGAGGAAGTCGGTGACCGCCTCCATCGGGTCGACGCTCCCGCCCCGGGAGAGCACCTTCTCCCGGAAGCTGTCGCCGCCCGCACGGGTGAGCCCGCCGTGCTCCTTGAACCAGTCGACGCTCTCCGCGTCCAGCACCTCGCTCCACACGTAGGAGTAGTAGCCCGCGCTGTAGCCGTCGTCGGAGAAGATGTGCTGGAAGTACGTGCTCCGGTACCGGGGACGCACCAGCGGGTGCAGCACACCGGCCGCTTCCAGGGCGCGCGCCTCGAAGGCGGCGGGGTCCTCGACGGTCTCGCCGGGCGCCAGACGGTGCCAGGCCCAGTCGAGCAGCGCCGCTCCCAGGTACTCGAAGGTGCCGAACCCCTGGTTGAACTGGCTGGCGGCGGTCAGCCGCTCCACGAGCTCGGCGGGCACCGGCTCACCGGTCTCGTGGTGCCGGGCGTAGTGGGACAGGACCTCCGGCCACAGCGCCCACATCTCGTTGACCTGGGACGGGAACTCCACGAAGTCACGCGGCACGCTGGTGCCCTCGACCCGGGGGAACCGGACCGCCGACAGCAGCCCGTGCAGGGCGTGGCCGAACTCGTGGAAGGCCGTCTCCACCTCGTCGAACGTGAGCAGGGTGGGCCCGGAGACGGGCTTGGCGACATTGAGGTTGTTGACCACCACCGGCCGCTCGTCGAGCAGGAACGACTGGTCGACCAGGTTGTGCATCCACGCGCCGCCGCGCTTGGTCGGGCGGGCGTAGGGGTCCAGCAGGAACAGGCCCAGCGCGGTGCCGTCGCCGTCGAACACCTCCCACACGCGCATGTCGGGGTGGTAGCCCTTCAGGTCCGGACGCTCGGTGAACGTGACCCCGTAGAGCAGGGTCGCCGCGTGGAGGACGCCGTCCTCGATCACCCGGCCGAGCTCGAAGTAGGGCCGCAGCACGCTCTCGTCGAAGTCGTACCGGGCCTTGCGCACCTGCTCCGTGTAGTACGGCCAGTCCCACGGCTCGATGTCGTGACCGGCGTACTCGGCGAGCGCCTCGGCCTCCTTCTCGACGTTGCGCCGGGCCGGACCGACCAGCTGGCCGAGCCGTTCCTCGACAGCCTCCACGGTCTTCGCGGTCTGGTCCGCGACCTTGTAGGCGGCGTGGTCGGAGTAGCCCAGCAGCCGGGCGCGCTCGGCGCGCAGCTCGGCCATGCGGGCGCCGATCTCCAGGTTCTCCGGGGCCCGTTCGGCGCTCAGCGTGTACAGGCGCTCGCGGGTGGCGCGGTTGGTGAGCTGGGCCAGGGCGGGCTGCACCGTGGTGTTCAGCAGCGGCAGGACGTACTCGTCGCCCTGCTTGATGGCGCCCAGGCGCGCCTCGTCCAGGCCGTCGAGGTCGGAGACGTCCGTGGTGACCAGCGCGGACTCCCCTGTGGCCCGGACGACGTTGCGGGAGAACTCGGTTCCGAGCTCGGCGAGGCGCGCGTTGAGCTCGCGCAGCCGCTCCTGGTCGTCCTCACCGAGGTCGGCCCCGGCCTTGACGAAGTCGAGGCGGTACCGCTCCAGCAGCCAGGCCTCCTGCGGGTCGTCCGTGCTGACCTGCTGGATGCGTGTCCACAGGTCGCGGTTGAGGGAGATCGCGTCCCGGTGCCGGGTGGAGCGCGGCGCGATCTCCTTCTCGATCTCGCGGATGCCGTCGCTGGCGTCGGAGCCGGTCAGTGTGTGGAGCACGACCTCGACTCGCCCGAGGGTCGCGCCGGAGCGCTCCAGCGCGGCGATGGTGTTGTCGAAGGTCGCGGGCTCCGGGTCGCGGGCGATCGCGTCCACTTCGGCGAGGTGTTCGGCCACGCCCTGTTCGAAGGCGGGCAGGAAGTGCTCCTCGCGCACCGCCGCGAAGTCGGGAAGACGGTAGGGCAGTTCGCTGGGTGACAGGAACGGGTTGGCGGTCAAGGGGTGGTGCTCCTCGGTTCTTTGAGGGTGGGGCGCTCGTGCCGTTCTACCGTGCCGCCGACCACCTGTCACCCCCTTACCCAGGGGGGACGCCGCGTCACCGTTGGCGGCGACGTTCCCGGGCGGTCCGACCTGGACCGCGCCCCTCTGCCGGGGGTCCGCCCCGGGCGCGGTCCGGAGCCCTGGTTACATGGGCGTGATCCAGTGCACACGGAGGTGCCAGTTGCCCGAGACCACGGGTGTTCCCGGCCCCTGGGGAACCCGCCCGCTCCCCCGCTCGGCC
>NZ_LAVM01000103.1:0-17990 GCF_001083815.1 Nocardiopsis sp. SBT366
CCCCCGCCCTCCCTACGCGGTGGGCGAGGCGGAGACTCCCTACCTCCCCGATGACCACGAGCCGGGGCGGAGCAGGCACTGGAGCTCGTCCTCCCCACCCGGTCCGCTGTGGAACGGAAGGGCCTCGGCCCCGGATCTGACGGAGCGGCCGCCCGAGGACTCCCTGGACCCGGAGTCCTCGCCCACCGTCCGGATCACACCGAATCCCGACGGCGTCTCTGGTGCCCCCGCCCGACTCGATCCCCGGGAGGGGCCGCCACCAGGTGGGGCACCACCCGCCGCGGGCAGCCTGGTCGCCCCGAACGGGACGCCCCCGGACCTCTGGGCGGACGAATCCGCGAACCCGAACGAGGAGTTCTCCCCGAAAGCCTGGACCAGTACTTCGGTACCGCCCTTCGGTGACCACGGGCTGGACGCCCACGCCACCGCGCTGACGGACCGGGGGGACCGGCGACCACCCGAGTCCTGGAGCGACGAGGCGCGGCGGCTCCACGAGACGGCTCCCGGGGACCGGGACGACGGCTCCGCAGACGCACACCAGGGGCGGCACCCGGGACTCCGGCTCCAGTCCGGCCACGCCACGCGACAACACCACACGGCCGCTCCCGAGACCGAGTCCAGCCCGGAACCCTGGACGGACGACCGCGGCTCAGGCGGCGATCAGGCCGGGCGGCCCTCGGAACTCCGGTCCGGCCGCACCGCGCGACGACACCACGAGGGCGATCCCGACTCCGAGTTCAATCCGAGGGACTCCGAAGGCACTGGTGCACAGGAGCGGCCGGTGTGGGAGCAGACGGGCGTCGTGGCGTCCGGGGACGGGCCCGGGACAGGGACCCGGAACGCACCCGGATCGGAGCGGCCTCCGGGCGGCGGAGACCACCGGAGCCTGGCAGCGGCCCGGCCGCCGTCCGGATACACGGAACTGTCTCCTGAGGGACCCGGTTCCGTCCTGGAACGGGTGGCCGAGCGCTGGGGCTCCACCTCCGCGCTGTCCCGGCGGGCGGTGGTGGCCCTGTTGGTACTGGGGCTGCTCGCCGTGGCGGGTGCCTTCCTGGCCGTGCGGGATCGCCCCGAAGAGGTGACCGTGTCCGAGCTCTCGGACCAGGCCTCCCCGGTCGGTCATGACACGGCCGAACAGGCCGCGTCCGGGGACGAGAGCGGAACGGGTGAGGCGTCCGCGGAACCAGGCGGGGACGTCGTCGTGCACGTGGGCGGTGAGGTCTCCGAGCCCGGGCTATACACCATGCCCGCCGGATCGCGCGTGGCCGACGCGGTGGAGGAGGCGGGTGGTCCGTTGCCCGAAGCCGACCTCGACCTGGTCAACCTCGCCCGACCGCTGACTGACGGCGAGCGCGTTCTGGTCGGGATCCCCCAACCGGACGGTGGATCGGGTGACGGCCCCGAGGGCAGCGGCCCCCTGGTCAACCTCAACCTCGCCGGGCAGTCCGAGCTGGAGACCCTTCCGGGGATCGGGCAGAAGAAGGCCCAGCAGATCCTCGCCCACCGTGAGTCGCTCGGCGGCTCGTTCAGCGGCGTCGAGGACCTGCTCGGCGTGGACGGCATCGCGGAGAAGACGTTCAGGAACCTCGAACCCCACGTGACGGTGGGGTGAGGGTGGTCAGCTGGCTGGGTACCGACGCCCACGGTCTGGACCAACCGCCGGACCTCAAACTGTTTCTCCCCGCCGTCGCCGCCTGGCTGGCCGCGCTCGGCGCGCTGGCGGCGCCTCCTTGGCTGGCGTGGTCGTTCGCGGGAGTGCTGGGTTGCGCCGCGCTGGCGGCACTCCTGGTGCACCACCACGTGCTGGAGGCTCCGGCGTTGGCCCTGGTCGCCACGTTGGCCTGCGGCGCGACGGTGGCGGCGGTGGCGGGGGTTCACGTGCACCGGACCGCCTCCAGCGCCGCCACGGCGGCCGCGGAACAGGGCGGTGAGGCGGCCTTCCGCGCGGTGGTCACCACCGATCCACGTTCCAGGGCTGGCCTGCCGCGTCCGGGCCGAGCCGAGTGGGTGGTGCCCGCACGCACCGAGTGGGTTCGGGTGGACGGTGCGGAACGAGTGTCGCGGGCCCCGGTGGTGGTGCTGGCCTCCGGGCCGGACTGGGAGGGGCTGCTGCCCGGCCAGTCCTTCGAGGCCCGCGGCTCCTTCCTGGCCTCGGACGACGACCAGCTCACCGCCGCCCTGGTACTCGTGCGTGGCCCTCCGGAGGCGGTGGGCGAGCCCGGGAGGTTCCAGGCGTTCGCGGGTGAGGTCCGGTCGGGTCTGCGCGAGGCCTCCGCAGGCCTGTCCCAGCCGGAGCGGGGGCTCCTCCCGGCACTGATCGTCGGTGACGTGTCCGCGTTGCCGGAACGCACGGCCGAGGACTTCCGAGCCACCGGGATGACCCACCTGCTCACCGTCAGCGGCGCCAACCTCGCGATCCTCACCGGGTTCGTTCTGGGGGTGGCCAGGTGGACACGCGCGCCCACCTGGTGCTCGGTGCTGGGCGGCGCGCTGATGATCTGGGTGTTCGTCCTGGTGTGCCGACCCGAGCCGAGCGTGGTGAGGGCGGCGTTCATGGGGTCCCTGGGTCTGTTGGCGTTGGCCACCGGACGGGCGCAGGCGGGGATGCGGGCCCTGTGCGCCACGGTGGTGGGGGTGCTGTTCGTGGCACCCGGGCTGGCCGCGTCGTACGGGTTCGCTCTGTCGGTGCTGGCCACGGCGGGCATCCTGGTGCTCGTGCCCGGTTGGGCACGGGCCTGGTCGGAACGCTGGCCCCGGCCCATGGCCGAGGGCTTCGCGGTCGCGGTGGCCGCGCAGGTGGCGGTCGCGCCCGTGCTGGTGCTGCTGTCCGGCGAGGTGTCCTGGGTGGCGATCCCGGCCAACGTGCTGGCCGCGCCCGTGGTGGCGGTGGTGACCGTGGCCGGGTCGGCGCTGACCGCACTGGCGTCGGTGTGGCCGGGCGCCGCCGCCTTCCTGGTGCCGCTGCCCGGGCTGGGGGTGTCCTGGATCGCTCTGGTGGCCGGGGCCGGGGCGCGGGTCCCGTACGGCGCGCTGCCCTGGCGGTCGGACGTGGCGGGCGGCCTGTTGCTGGCCGTGGTGCTGGTGGTGTTCCTGCTGACCCGTGGCCTGACCCGGCGGGTACTCGCCGCCGTGGCGGCGGCCGTGCTGGTCCTGGGGTTGGCCGCCCGCTGCGTACCGGGAGGGTGGCCGCCTCCCGGGTGGGCCCTGGTCGCCTGCGACGTGGGGCAGGGGGACGCGTTCGTGCTGTCCATTGGGAGAGGGGAGGCGGTGGTCTTCGACACCGGGGACGACCCGGACCTGGTGGACGGCTGTCTGGACCGCCTGGGGATACGCGTGGTGCCGCTGCTGGTCCTCAGCCACGACCACGCCGATCACGTGGACGGCGCGCCCGGCGTGCTGCGACACCGCAGGGTTCCTGTGGCGCTGGCCCCGCCGGGGTTCGGTGAGGGCCCCGCGGGCCGTCTGTTGGCTGAGGAGGGGGTGGAACTGCACGAGGCCCAGCGGGGGCAGCGGTTCCGGGTGGGGCCGTGGCTGCTGCGGGTGCTCTGGCCCAGGAGCGGGTTCGTGGGGTCGGTGAACGACACCTCCGTGGTGGTGCGCGCCGACGGCCCGCAGATGTCCGTGCTGCTCACCGGGGACATCGAGATGGAAGCCCAGAGCGCACTGCTGCGCGAGCCCGAAGCCGAGTTGTTGGCGGTGACGGTGCTGACCACGCCCCACCACGGCTCGAACACCCAGGTCCCCGCCTTCCTCACCGCCACGGAGGCGACGGTGGCGGTCACCTCCGCTGGCCGGGAGAACTCCTACGGCCACCCCACCCCGTTCACGGCGGGAGTGCTGGAAGGGATGGCGCGGGCGCACGCGCGCACCGACCTCGACGGTGACATCGCCGTCCTGGGCGGACCGGTACGGGTGGCCACCCGTGGCCCGAGACCCGACCCGTAGGTATCGCCACCGCGAGGTGGGCGTCCGAATCGGCGATGCAGTCGCGGACACCCGGTCCGGCAGCGGAGGCACGAACAGGGACTGGGAGCGAGGAGGCAAACAGCGATGCGGAAGGTGAGGCACCTGGCGGAGCCGAAGCGGTACCAGCAGGGACCGCTGGTGTGCCCACTCGCGCTGGCCTCCCCGCGAGCGAGATCCCACCGCCCCTGGCCAGCGGGAATCCGCGGAACCCGCTTTGACGCAAGGTGCGAGCACCCGACACCGGCCGAGCCGCAACCGAGGACGCGCCGCCCCGGGGCGGCGGGGTTCGCGGGCGCCCGGATGGGTGCCCGGGTGGGTGCCCGGGTGGTCGCCCGTGCGTGGCCCACAGAAGCGTGGACCAACGACAGCGATCCGCTCGGAGACCGGTGATCGGGCACAGGTTGGTCGGTGGAGCGTGGCATCCTCGTTGTATGCCTGCACCCGCCCTCATCACGCTCATCGTCGGCGACGAGGAGCTCCTCGTCGACCGGGCCGTGGCCGCCGTCGTCGCCTCGGCCCGCGAGGAGGACCCCGAGGTGGACGTCCACGACCTCGTGCCCGCCCAGGTGGGCCTGTCCACCCTGGTGGAGGTCACGTCCCCCTCGCTCTTCGGCGACCGCCGGGTGGTGGTGATCCGCTCCTCCCAGGACCTGGTCAAGGACCTGGCGGCGACCGTCACCGACTACCTCAAGGCCCCCGCCGACGACGTGTTCATGGTGCTCACCCACGCGGGTGGTGCCAAGGGCAAGGCCCTGCTCCAGGCCGCGGTGAAGGCCGGGGCCCAGCGGGTGGACTGCAAGGGTCCCACCAAGGGGCCCGAGCGGGTCGCCTTCGTCAAGAGCGAGTTCTCCTCGGCCGGACGGCAGATCACTCCGGACGCCGCGCAGGCGCTGGTGGACGCCGTCGGCACCGAGTTGCGTGAGATCGCCGCGGCCTGCACCCAGCTGGTCGCGGACACCGAGGGCAGGGTGGACGCGGCGGCGGTGGCCAGGTACCACTCCGGCAAGGCGGAGGCCTCGGGATTCACCGTCGCCGACCGTGCCGTGGAGGGCCGCCTGCCCGAGGCCCTGGAGCAGTTGCGCTGGTCCCTGGCGGTGGGCACCGCCCCGGTGCTGATCAACAGCGCCCTGGCCGGTGCCGTGCGCGGGATCGCGGTGGCCGCCCAGCCTCCGCGCGGTATGAACGAGGCGGAGCTGGCTAGGCGGGCCAAGGTACCGCCGTGGAAGCTGCGCACCCTGCGTCAGCAGGCTCGTGGATGGAGCGCGGCCGGGGTGACCCGGGCGATGGCGGTGATCGCCGAGACCGACGCGCTCATCAAGGGCGCCGGACGCGATCCCGAGTACGCGCTGGAGCGCGCGGTGATCGAGATCGCCCGCGCCCGAGGCACCCGCTGAACGGAGCGGAAGGCCCCGGCGCCGTGACCACTGGAACCTGACCAGGGAGCGCCGGGGTTGCCGCTGCCGTGGGCACGACCATGGCTCCGGCCTTGACTGGCCTCCAGGTATCCGAAGCGGCCCCCTCAGGGCGGCTTCCCCCATCCGGGAACCAGGGACCTCTGGAGTCTCGAACCGAGCCGCCCGCGGACATGGCTGGCAAGAGGCGGCCGCCCGCAGGTGCGGTCGCACCTCAGCATGCCGGAACGGGCCCGCCCCGGCACAGGCTGGCGGAGAGCCCCGCGGGTACCAGGTCCGACCCCGGCGTTCCCACCGGCCCGCGCACGGCGTGGGACTGACCATGGAGAGCCCGCAGTTCGGGACCTGGCGATCGCACCGAGGACGCGCACGCCCCTGGGCACTCGTGGCCGCCCCACACGCTCCCAGGAGTGACGTCAGTGGATGGTGCGGCCGCCCTGCCACACACGCAGGGTGTGCAGGCCCATGGACCACGCGAAGGCGCCCTCGTGATCGGCGTCCCACTGCACGAGATCGGCCAGCATCCCCGGAGCGATCATGCCCCGGTCGTTCAGACCCAGCGCGTGCGCGCTGCCCGCCGTGGCGGCGTTGAGCGCCTCCTGGACGGTCATCTCGAACATGGACACCGCGAGGGAGATCACCAGCGGCATGGACGTGGTTCCGGACTGGCCCGGGTTGTGGTCGGTGCCCAGACCCACGGGTACGCCGTGGTCGAGCAGGGCGCGCACCGGCGGGGTGCGGCGCTCGTGCAGGGCGGTGGTGGGGCAGGCCACGACGGGGGTGCGGGTGGACGCCAGGGCGAGCAGGTCCTCGTCGTCGGCCTCGTGGACGAGGTCCACCGAGGAGCAGCCCAGCTCGGCCGCCATCCGCACGGCCCCGTGCCGGGGCCGCGAGCAGGCGTGCAGGGTGGTGCGCAGGCCCACGGACTGGCCCACGCCCAGGAGCATGTGGGCGTCCTCGGTGGTGAACTGCTGGTTGTCGCAGTACACGTCCACGCCGTCCGCCCCGGCCATGGCGGCGTCGCTGAGCCAGGAGGCGGCGGTGGCCACGTACTCCTTGGGGCGGCCGAAGAACTCCGGCGGGACCCCGTGCGCGGGGAAGAACGTGACGTGCAGGCGGGGCATGCCGGGTTCCTCCTCCAGGGAGCGCAGCAGGCGCACGTCGGCGAGTTCGCCGTCCCGGGTGAGGTGGTAGCCGGTCTTGGCCTCCACGGTGGTGCTGCCGGACAGCACCCAGTGCCGGAGGCGTTCCCGGACCGCGTTGCACAGCGTCCAGGGGTCGGTCCCACGGGTGATGGTGACGGTCGTCGAGACCCCGCCGCCAGCGGCGAAGATGTCCGCGCGGGTGGCGCCCTTGGCCCACATGTTGACCTCGGCGTAGCGGTCACCCGCGTACACGGGGTGGCAGTGGGCGTCGACCAGGCCGGGGGTGACGAGTCCGCCTCCGATGTTGACGACCTCGTCGACCTCGGTGAGGTCCTCCATCACTCCGGGAATGCGTTGGGGGAGCTCGGCCGCGTGGCCGACCCAGGCGATCCGGTCGTTGTCCATCAGGATGGCGGCCTTGGTGAGCAGCTCGTTCCCGGTCCACAGCCGACCGATGTTGGTGAGGAGTACTACCGTCATGGGGTGGTCCGCCCTCGCCGGTCAGATCCGCCGCGGTACGCGCGGAGCAGGGGCGTGGGGTGCACGGGCGGGCATGGCGACCTCGTATCTGGATGCGATTCCGACAGGGCCGTGGGCGACCCGGAGTCGCCTCGCGGTGCCGTGACAGTGGGGGTTCGCGTCGGCCCGGGGGGACAGCGATCACTGCCGGCCAGTGCTCCAAAACCGTAGTCCATCCTCGGAGCCCGTGTACACCTCCCCCAAGGGACGAATGCGAGCGTTAAGGAGCGAAACTCGCAAGCAGGCAGAGTGATGAAGACCACCCGCACCCCTGTTGAGCTGGTCTTCCACGCTCGGATTCTTCGATACGGCCTTTCAAGCCGGAACGTGAGGGCTCCGGCCGCGACTCTCGGGAACGGGCACTTCCGACACAACGCGGCCGGGACGTCACGGGGACGTCCCGGCCGTGTGTTCTCCAGTACGCGCTGGCTCAGGCGTTACTGGGTGTGTACTCGTCGAGCTTGGCGGCGAGCAGCTCGGGGACGAACGCGTGCAGCGCCGTGCCGTCTCCGGTGTGCTCCTCGCTGATGATGCGGCCCTCCTCGTGCGCCCTTGCGATGAGGTCGCCCCGCGAGTACGGAACCAGAGCCCGTACTTCCTTGGCGAGCTCGGGCAGCGCCTCGGCCAGCGCGGTGACCAGTTCCGCGACGCCCTCACCGGTGCGCGCCGAGACCTCGACCAGGTCGGGGTAGCGCGTACGCAGCGTCCTGAGCGTGTCCGGGTCAGCGGCGTCGACCTTGTTCACCACGATGAGCTCGGGCACGTCCACGGCCTCGATCTCGGCGAACACCTCGCGAACCGCGCTGATCTGCTGTTCGGGGTCGGGGTGGGATCCGTCGACCACGTGCAGGATCAGGTCGGAGTCGGCGACCTCCTCCAGGGTGGAGCGGAACGCCTCCACCAGCTGGTGCGGCAGGTGCCGGACGAAGCCGACGGTGTCGCTCAGCGTGAAGCCGCGGCCGTCGGGCGTGCGGGCCTGACGGACGGTCGGGTCCAGGGTGGCGAACAGCGCGTTCTCCACCAGCACACCGGCGCCGGTGAGCCGGTTGAGCAGGCTCGACTTGCCCGCGTTGGTGTACCCGGCGATCGCCACCGAGGGCACCTCGCGGGTACGGCGGACGTCCTTCTTGACCTCGCGCGCGGTCCGCATGTGGGCGAGCTGACGGCGCAGCTTGGCCATCTTGTCGTTGATGCGCCGACGGTCGGTCTCGATCTTGGTCTCACCGGGACCGCGCAGTCCCACGCCACCGCCCGCGCCGCCTCCGCCGGAGCCGCCCGCCTGTCGGGACAGGGAGTCGCCCCAGCCGCGCAGTCGCGGGAGCAGGTAGTTGAGCTGGGCGAGTTCGACCTGGGCCTTGCCCTCGCTGCTGCTGGCGTGCTGGGCGAAGATGTCGAGGATCAGGGCGGTCCTGTCGACCACCTTGACCTTCACGACGTCCTCCAGCTGGCGCAGCTGGCCGGGGGTGAGTTCGCCGTCGCAGATGACGGTGTCGGCGCCGGTGGCCTCGACGATGTCGCGCAGTTCCGCCGCCTTGCCCTTGCCGACATAGGTCGCTGGGTCGGGCTTGGAGCGGCGCTGGGTGAGTCCTTCGAGGACGAGGGCGCCAGCCGTCTCGGCGAGTGCGGCGAGTTCGGTCAGTGAGTTGTCGGCCTCGGCCTGGTTCCCCCTGGTCCAGACGCCGATGAGCACGACTCGTTCCAGCCGCAGCTTCCGGTACTCGACCTCGGTGACGTCGGTGAGCTCGGTGGACAGCCCCTGGACGCGGCGGAGCGCGTGCCGTTCGGCCAGCTCCATCTCGCCCTGGTCGGGTGCGTGACCCTGGTCCTCGTGGTGGGCACCGCCGGTGGCCTCGCCGCCGGTGGTGCTCCCCTCACGGAAGTCGTCCTCGCCGTGGCCGTCGTGGCCCGCGTGGTCGCTTCCGTGGGTGTCAGCTGTATTCATATCCCTCCAGGTGGGTCAACGCATGTGCCGCCATGGTTCTTCCCGGAGCGGAGACGGCGGCCCCGTGGTAACGATGCTCGCACCTCCGCTCGGGCAGGGCATCCGAATTATCGCAGGGAACGTGACACAGGCCATGCCGACGCGTGGGCGCGTGAGACCCTTGGAGTAGATCGGACTCTCAAGAAGCGCAGATCTTCCGTCGGAACTTTGGACATAATTCCGCCCTGACGAAGATCTCCACTGATCAAGCGCGTGAGTGACGTTGACCGCTCGACATCAAGATAGTAGCTTCATTTCCACATCCCAGAAGCTTATTTCGTATCGCGGAAGGTTATCCATGGGCGCCACGCACGGGGTCGAGATCACCGGCCCCCTCAACGATCGGTTCGACGAGATCCTCACCGAGGAGGCCCTGGCTCTCGTCGCCGAGCTGCACCGCACCTTCGAGTCGCGTCGCCAGGAGCTGCTGGCCGCGCGTCGGACCCGCGAGGAGCGGATCGCCGCCGGGGAGGACCTCGACTTCCTCCCCGAGACCAGGCACATCCGCGAGGACGACAGCTGGAAGGTGGCCCCGGCCGCCCCTGGCATCACCGACCGCCGCGTCGAGATCACCGGTCCCACGGACCGCAAGATGACGATCAACGCGCTCAACTCCGGCGCGAAGGTGTGGCTGGCCGACTTCGAGGACGCCAACACCCCGCTGTGGGAGAACATGATCCAGGGGCAGCTCAACCTGCGTGACGCCCTGGACCGCGAGATCGACTTCACCTCCCCCCAGGGCAAGACCTACGCCCTCAAGGACGACTCCGAGCTGGCCACGATCGTGGTCCGCCCGCGCGGCTGGCACCTGGACGAGAAGCACGTCCTCGTCGACGGCCAGCGCACCAGCGGCGGGATCGTCGACTTCGCGCTGTACTTCTTCCACAGCGCCAAGCGCCAGATCGCCAAGGGCAAGGGCCCCTACTTCTACCTGCCGAAGATGCAGAGCCACCTTGAGGCCCGCCTCTGGAACGACATCTTCGTGCTGGCCCAGGAGCGCCTGGGGATCCCCCGCGGCACCATCCGCGCCACCTGCCTGATCGAGACCATCCCGGCCGCGTTCGAGATGGAGGAGATCCTCTACGAGCTGCGCGAGCACTCCGCCGGTCTCAACGCCGGTCGCTGGGACTACCTCTTCAGCATCATCAAGACCCACCGCACCCGGGGCCGCAGGTTCCTGCTGCCCGAGCGCAACGCCGTCACCATGACCGCGCCCATGATGCGCGCCTACACCGAGCTGCTGGTCAAGACCTGCCACAAGCGCGGCGCCCACGCCATCGGCGGCATGGCCGCGTTCATCCCCTCCCGCAGGGACGAGGAGGTCAACCGGAACGCCTTCGCCAAGGTCCGCGACGACAAGTCCCGCGAGTCCGGCGACGGCTTCGACGGCTCCTGGGTCGCCCACCCCGACCTGGTCCCGATCGCCCGCGAGATCTTCGACGGCGTCCTGGGCGACCGCCCCAACCAGATCGACAAGCAGCGCCCCGAGGTCGAGGTGACCGCCGCCGACCTGCTCTCCGTGGACCAGACCCCGGGCGGCGTGACGCTCGCCGGTCTTCGCGGCAACGTCAACGTCGCCCTCCAGTACCTGGCGGCGTGGATGGGCGGAAACGGCGCGGTGGCGATCCACAACCTCATGGAGGACGCCGCCACCGCCGAGATCTCGCGGTCCCAGATCTGGCAGTGGCTGCACAACGACGTCACCCTGGACGGCGGTGAGAAGGTCACCGCCGAGCTGGTCCGGCAGATCATCGGCGAGGAGCTGGCCGCCATCCGAGAGGCCCTCGGCGCCAACTTCGACGAGGACCTCTACCAGCAGGCCAGCGAGCTCTTCACCGAGGTCGCCCTGGACGACGACTACGTCGACTTCCTGACCCTGCCCGCCTACGAGCGCATGCCCTAGCGAACCGGGACCCGTCCAGCGCGGCCAACTTGGACGGATCGGGCCGGTCCGCGGTGCTCGCCCCACGGCCCGCCGGACCCCCATCGGTTTCACGCAACGAAATGCCGCTTCCACCGTGCCCCTTGCTTCGGCAGGGGGCACGGTCGTACGGTCCCCTTGCGAGGCCGAAGTCGGAGAACGCCACCCCCAGCCGCGTTCTCCGCACGGAACCGGGAGGCGCCCATGACCACGTCCGCACCCGACACGCCCACGGTGCTGACCGCCCTGGTTCCCCGGCTGCGCGAGATCTGCGGCGAGGACGGGGTCCTGACCGACCCCTCCCAACGACGCGTCTACGAGAGCGACGGCCTCACCTACCACCGCGCCACCCCCGGTGTCGTGGTCATGCCGACCACCACCGAGCAGGTCGCCGCCGTGATCCGGCTCTGCGCCAGGCACCGCGTCCCCTACGTTCCGCGTGGAGCGGGCACCGGCCTGTCAGCGGGGGCGCTCCCCCACGCCGAGGGCGTACTCCTGGTCACCTCGCGCATGCGGCGCATCGTCGAGATCGACGTCGAGAACGAGTGCGCCGTGGTCGAACCGGGCGTGGCCAACCTCGACATCACCCGGGCCGCCAGCCCCCACGGCTACTACTACGCGCCCGACCCCTCCAGCCAGCAGGTGTGCTCGGTCGGCGGCAACGTCGCGGAGAACTCCGGCGGCGCCCACTGTCTCAAGTACGGATTCACCGTCAACCACGTGCGCGGACTCCAGATCGTCACCCCGGCGGGCGAGATCGTCGAACTCGGCGGCAAGGCTCCGGGCGCGCACGGATACGACCTCATCGGGGCGTTCGTCGGCTCGGAGGGCACCCTGGGGGTGGCCACGCGCGTCACCGTGTCCCTGACCCGTTCCCCCGAGAAGACCGTCACCCTGCTGTCGGCGTTCACCTCGCTGGACGCGGGCGGGCAGGCGGTGAGCGCCATCATCTCCGCCGGGGTGCTGCCGTCCGCCATCGAGATGATGGACGCCCTGGCCATCGAGGCCGCCGAGCTGGCCGTGGCCTGCGACTACCCCGAAGGGGCGGCCGCCGTGCTGGTGGTGGAGCTGGACGGCCCCGCCGAGGAGGTCGACGCCCAGTTGGAGCGGGTCACCGCCCTGTGCGCGGACTCCGGTTCCTTCGAGACCCGCGCGGCCAGCGGCGCCGAGGAGCGCGCCCTGATCTGGAAGGGCCGCAAGTCCGCCTTCGCGGCCGTGGGCCGGATCAGCCCGGCCTACATCGTCCAGGACGGGGTGGTGCCGCGCACCGCACTGGGCGAGGTGCTGGGCCGGATCGCCGCGCTGTCGGAGGAGTCCGGCATCCGGGTGGCCAACGTGTTCCACGCCGGAGACGGCAACCTGCACCCGCTCGTGCTGTTCGACGACGCCGAGCCCGGCGCGGGCGAGCGCGCCGAGCGGGTGTCCGGGGCGATCCTGGACCTGTGCATCGAGCACGGCGGGTCCATCACCGGCGAACACGGGGTGGGCGTGGACAAGGCGTGCAAGATGCCCCGCATGTTCGACGACGCCGCGTTGGAGACCTTCGACCTGTTCCGGCGGGCCTTCGATCCGGACGGGATCGCCAACCCGGAGAAACTGCTGCCCACGCCGCGCCTGTGCGGTGAGCGGCCCGGGGTGCGCACCGGGGTCCATCCGCTGGTCGAGTCCGGGGAGGCTGAGCAGTTCTGAGCCGTCCGGACCGTGGACGGTACGGGAGTGACGAGTGGGCCGGGAGGGCCAAGGTGAACCTGGATGTCGAGGGCTGCGAACTGCGGGAGGCGACCGCTGAGGACTCCGTGTGCGGGGTGGAGCCCCGGTACGTGGCGACGCCGACCGACACCGACGCCCTCGCGGGGGTGATGGCGGCGGCTCACCGGAACTCGCTCTCGGTGACCGTGCGGGGTGGCGGCACCGCCCTGGGCTGGGGCTGGCCGCCCCGTTCCCTGGACCTGCTGGTGGACGTCTCCGCGCTCTCCTGGATCGACCACAACGCCGGTGACCTGGTGGTGGAGGTCGGCGCGGGCACCCCGGTCGCCGACCTGTACGCGGCGCTGGCCTCGGCCGGGCAGCGGCTGTCCTACGATCCGGTCAGGGCCGGTGGCACGGTGGGCGGCGCGGTGGCCACGGGAGTGAGCGGCCCGCGCCGTCTGCTCTCCGGAGCCCTGCGCGACCTCGTGATCGGGATGACGGTGGTGCGCGCGGACGGGGTGGTGGCCCGCAGCGGCGGCCGGGTGGTGAAGAACGTGGCAGGGTACGACCTGGCCAAGCTGCACACCGGTGGCTACGGCACGCTCGGCGTGATCGCGTCGGTCGCCTTCCGTCTGCACCCCCTTCCGGAGTCCCTGCGGGTGGTGAGCGCCCGTGTGTCCTCCCGGCCAGTGGCGGAGCGGGCCCTGGCCGCACTCAGGGCGACCTCCGTGGTGCCCTCGGCCGTGGAACTCGACTGGCCCGCCGAGGGCCCCGGGCGGCTGGACGTGGTGCTGGAGGGCACCCCGGCCGGGCTGGAGGCGCGCGCGGAGAGGACGGCGCTCGCCCTGGCCGAGGGATCGGAGGACTCCCCCACCATCGCCGAGACCCTGCCCGAGGGCTGGGGTCTGCTGCCCGGCGAGGGAACGCTCGCCCTGGTCACGGCCCCGCCCGCGGAGAGCGTCGCCGCCGCCGCGTGGGTGTCGGAGGTCTCCGGGGCGGTCGACGCGGGCGCGCACACCCGCGGGTCGGCGTCCACCGGTTCCCTCATCGTGTCCTTCCCCCCGGGAACCGACCCGGAGCGGATCGGACTGGTGGTCGACGGCGTGCGGTCGGCCACCGAGCATCCGCTGGTCCTGCTGCGCGCGGAACCGGACGTGCGGGCCTCCGGGATCAGCCCGTGGGGCGAGGTCCCCGCGCTGGGCCTGATGCGCGCGGTCAAGGACTCCCTCGACCCCGGGCACCGCCTGTCCCCCGGCCGGTTCGCCGGGGGGATCTGAGCCATCCGGCCCGCCACCGTTCGCCTCGATCCAGGGAGCCCGCTTGACCGACCTACCGACCGAACCGGCCAGTGGTGGTCCCGGCGAGCGAGAACGGCTCTTCGGCGACCTGCTGAGCGACTGCGTGCACTGCGGGTTCTGTCTGCCCACGTGCCCCACCAACGTGCTGTGGGGTCAGGAGATGGACTCCCCGCGCGGGCGTATCCACCTGATGGGCCAGATGCACGAGGAGGACGTGCTCACCGAGACCGCCGTGGGGCACTTCGACAACTGCCTGGGGTGTCTGGCGTGCGTGTCCTCGTGCCCCTCCGGGGTGGCCTACGACGCCCTCATCGAGCACACCCGGTTCCGGGTCGAGGAGGAGCACCGGCGAACTCCGGGCGAACGCGCGCTGCGCACCGCCGTGTTCTCGCTCTTCCCCCACCGCCGACGCCTCAGAGCGTTGCGCGGGCCGCTGCGCGCCTACCAGGCCAGCGGGGTATCCGCGTTGGTCCGCAGGTCCGGGGTCCTGGACCGGATCTCACCGACTCTGGCCACCATGGAGCGGATCGCGCCGCCGTTGTCGGCGCCCCCTCCCCCGCTGCCCGAGCTCGTCCCGGCCGTCGGTGAGCGGCGCGCCCGGGTGGGCATGCTGGTGGGCTGTGTGCAGGGCGCCTTCTTCCCCGAGGTCAACTCGGCCACCGCCCGTGTGCTCGCCCTGGAGGGCTGTGAGGTGGTGATCCCGCGCTCCCAGGGGTGCTGCGGGGCGCTGTCGGGCCACTCGGGGCGGCTCACCGAGGCGGCCGAGTTCGCCAAGGGTCTGGTGGAGGTGTTCGAGGCCCGCCAGGTGGAGCGGATCGTCGTGAACTCGGCCGGGTGCGGGTCCAGCATGAAGCACTTCGACCGGACCCTGGAGGAGGCGGGGGCGGGACCGGCTTGGGTGGAGCGGGCCAGGGATGTCTCGTCGAAGGTGGTGGACCTGACCGAGTACCTGGTGGACCTGGGGCCGCGCGCCGAGCGGCACCCGCTTCCGCTCCGCGTGGCCTACCACGACGCGTGTCACCTGTCCCACGGCCAGGGTGTCACCAGCCAGCCGCGCGAGCTGCTCCGGCAGATCCCCGGCCTGGAGGTGGTGGACCTGCCCAACAAGGAGATCTGCTGCGGTTCGGCGGGGGTGTACAACCTGTTCAAGCCGGAGGCCGCGGGCGAGCTGGGCGATCGCAAGGGCGCCGACGTGGCCTCCACCGGGGCCGGGCTCCTGGTGTCGGGCAACCCCGGGTGCTCCCTGCAGATCGCCTCGGCCATGGAGCGCGCGGGTTCGTCGGTGTCGGTGACCCACACAGCCCAGCTCCTGGACGCCTCTCTGCGCGGTCTGGACGCGCGACGGCTGTGGGGAGCGCACGAACGACGGTGAACGTCGAGCGGTCCCGTCAGAGCAGGATGGTCTCGCCCTCGGCGACGATCGTGGCGGGACCGCTCAGGCGGGCACCGGAGGCGTCAAGGTAGACCGTGCACTCTCCCCCGGGGACGCGCACCCGCCACGTGGCACCCTCACCCGCCGGGGTCGCCGCCGCGGCCGTGGCGACGATGCCGGTGCCGCAGGAGCGGGTCTCACCGGACCCCCGCTCGTACACGCGCATCTCCAGCACACCGGGGCCGACCTCGGAGTAGACCTCGACGTTGGCTCCCTCGGGGAAGGCCTCGTCGTCGAGCGCGGGCAGTTCGGTGAGGTCGATCTCGGCGACCGGGGCGTCGACCTCACAGGCCAGGTGCGGGTTGCCCACGGAGATGCGGGCGCCGTGCACGACCTGCCGGGCGAGCTTGGCCGAGGAGGTGCCCAGCCGCTCGACCCGGCCCATGTCCACGGTGACGTCGCCGTCGGCCTCGATCACGACGGCCTTGGCGCCGTCCCGGGTACCGACCTCGAAGCGGTCGTCCGTGACGAGACCGGCGTGCCGCAGGTAGTGGGCGAAGACCCGCACCCCGTTGCCGCACATCTCGGCGACGCTGCCGTCCGAGTTGCGGTAGTCCATGAACCACTCGGTCCGCTCGGCGGTGCGGGCGGCCGGGGCGAGCGCCTCACCGAGGGCGGGCGTGCGCACCACCCGGAGGACACCGTCACCCCCGATACCGGCCCGTCGGTCGCACAGCGACCGGACGGTCTCCTCCGTGAGCTGGAGCTCCCCGTCGGGGTCGGGGAGAATCACGAAGTCGTTCTCGGTTCCGTGGCCCTTGGCGAATCGCATGCTGGCCATCCTAGACGCGCACGTCGAGGTCATCGAACGGAGCGCTCTCCCACCGAACTCCCACCGATCTCTCACCCGCTCTGGCCACGGAGCCGGCCGGACGTGGCTACGCTGGAGGGATGATCAAGGTGATCGCGGTCGTGGGCCCGACCGCTGTGGGCAAGTCGGACCTGGCCGTCGATCTGGCGGAGTGGTTGGAGGAACGCACCGGCCGTCGGGGCGAGGTGATCAACGCCGATTCCATGCAGCTGTACCGGGGCATGGACATCGGCACCGCGAAGCTCCCCTTGGAGGAGCGCCGGGGCGTGCCGCACCACCTGCTGGACATCTGGGACGTGCACGAACCCGCCGACGTCGCCACCTACCAGACCCTCGCCCGGGAGCGGGTGGACGACTGCGCGGACCGCGACGTCATCCCCGTCCTCGTGGGCGGTTCCGGCCTGTACGTGCGCGCGGTCCTGGACCACATGGAGTTCCCGGGCACCAACCCCCGGGTGCGTGCGCGACTGGAGAACGAGCTGGCCGACGTGGGCCCGGGGCTGATGCACGCCAGGCTGGCCGAGGCCGACCCCGAGGCCGCCCGCACCATCCTGCCCGGCAACGGTCGGCGGATCGTCCGCGCGCTGGAGGTCATCGAGCTGACCGGGCGGCCGTTCACCGCCAACCTGCCCGACCACACCTCCTTCTACCCGTGCGCCCAGCTGGGGCTGAGCGCCCCGCGCCCCGAGCTCGACGAGCGCATCGACCTGCGGGTCGAGCGCATGTGGGACCAGGGGCTGCTGGAGGAGGTCCGCCGCCTGGACAAGCAGGGGCTGCGCGAGGGGCGCACCGCGTCCAAGGCGCTGGGCTACGCGCAGGCCCTCGCCCAGCTGGACGGCGAGCTCACCGAGACCGAGGCCAAGGAGCAGACCGCCCAGGCCACGCGCCGGTTCGCCCGGCGCCAGGAGTCGTGGTTCCGCCGTGACCACCGGGTGCACTGGCTGCCCTACGACGCCCCGAACCTGTTGGAGCGGGCGATGGCCCAGGTGGAGTCGGCGTTGTCCGGGCGGACCGAGGAACCGGGCGAGGCCCTGGTGGACGTCGCCACGATGCTGCCCAACTCCCAGCGCTGAGCCGGGGCCGGGGCCGGGCCCTTCGGGATCAGGACCAGGTGGCCACGAAGTACCCCACCCCGTAGGGAGCCTCGTAGGCGAGCAGGTCACCGGTGAGGGCCGCCTCCCCGGCGGCCCCGGCCAGGACCTGCCAGGCGGGGCGCCCGGCCACCATGAGTTCGAGGGCCAGCTCGGGGTCGAGCCCCGCGAGGCGCGCCGTGTCCGCCTTGCCCAGGGCCTCGGCGACGGCGTCGTCGTGGGGCACGGCGCGCTCGTCCACGTACCCCGGTGAGTGTTCGGTCCTGCGGGCGCTTCCGTCGCCCATGACCAGCAACGCCACCCGGTCCGCCGACCCGGCGAGCTCGGCGCCGAGCTCCGCCGCCCGCTCCGGTGTGACGCCGGAGGGAACCTCCAGGTAGCCGTCCGGCTCCAGTCCGTTGCGCTCCGCCAGCCAGCGACCGGTCGTGGCCGCCAGGTCGAGGACGGCCGGTGCTGGTCCCACCCGCAGGTCGACCCCGAAGTCGGCGAGGTCCCCACCGGTGTCGGGACCGAACCGCCGCTCGGTCGCCCCCCGGCCCACGACGAGGAGGCGGTCGGCCCCGCGGAGCCCGGCGACGGCGCGGTCGCAGGCGGCGCGCAGGCCGTCCAGGTCCGGCGCCGCTCCCCGGGCGATCTCGGGGAACAGTACGGGCGGGTGCGGGCACACGGCGGCGGCGATCAACACAAGGGCGAGGCTATCGTTCCGCCCCCCGCCGATCCCGGTC
>NZ_LAVM01000104.1:0-17776 GCF_001083815.1 Nocardiopsis sp. SBT366
CACCTTCCGACTGCTGCACATCGGCGTCAGCCTCCTGGGTCCGCTCTACGCGGCCTGGGGCGCCATGGAGTTCGCGGTCCGTTCACCCAACGGTCTCTTCACCACGCGCCTCTTCGTCACACGCCCCGCCCAGGTGCTCCCGGGCGCGCGGGTCCGGATGACGAGGAGTCCCCCATGTCCGACCCCCAGTTCTCCGTCCTTCGTCCTGCAGCCGATCGCGCTCCTACTCCAGACCGCCGGTCTGGTCCACCTGATCCTGGCCGTGCTCTGGAACCGGCGGCGGGGGCGGTACGGCTGGAGCGAACGGGCCCGGTGGCTCAGTGCCCCTGGGAGCGCGGAGACGAGCCGGGTCCGCCCCTACCTGCGCGACGGAGCGACCGCCCCCGACCCCGAACTGGCCCACCTCACGGTGAGGGTGGCCGAGCACCGTGTGCGGCAGTTCGAGAACCCCTGGCAGGTCACGGGCGCGAGCCTGGCCGCGATGGGGATCGGCCTCTTCGCGGTCGGCCAGGCGTACTCCGGGCACGCCCCTCACATCCTGTGGTTGGGGCTCGTCCTGTTCACCCTCGCCACGACCGCGCCCCTCTACCGCCGGAGCGTGCTCGACCGGGCGGAGCGGGCGCTGGAGACGAACCGGGACCTGGCCTCGCAGTACGACGGTCCCGTCGGCGAGCCTCCGCAGCAAGCGGCGCCCCGCGAGCGCTGAGGACACACGAAACGGCGCGGCGCCGGTGTCGGACGGAGCGATTCGTCCGGCACCGGCGCCGCGCGCGGGTGGTACTGGTGTCAGGCCTCGACCTGAACGTCGATGACCTTGCCGACCTCGGCCGTCACCCGGAACTCCCCGGTGAAGCCCTGGGAGGCCAGGACCCGCAGCTTCCACTCGCCGTCGGCGGCGAAGAAGCGGAAGGTGCCCTCGTCCCCGGTGGCGACCTCCCCGACAAAGTCGTCGGAGGAGTTCAGCAGACGCGCGTAGGCGCCGCGCAGGGGCTGGCCGTCACGGGTCACCGTGCCCTGGATGACCGCCTGGTTGCCCGCGTCGACGTCGGCCAGGGCCACGCCTCCCTCGGGTGCTCCGCAGCTGTCACTCACTTGGCCTCAGCCTCTCCGAGCTCGACCGGAACGCCCACGAGGGAGCCGTACTCGGTCCACGAGCCGTCGTAGTTCTTGACGTTCTCCAGCCCGACGATCTCGTGCAGGGCGAACCAGGTGTGCGAGGAGCGCTCGCCGATACGGCAGTAGGCGATGATGTCCTTGTCGAGGTCCACCCCGGCATCGGTGTAGAGCTCGCGCAGCTCTTCGGCGGTCTTGAAGGTGCCGTCCTCGTTGGCCGTCTTGGCCCACGGGATGTTGCGCGCGGTCGGGATGTGGCCCGGACGCTGCGAGGTCTCCTGCGGCAGGTGCGCGGGGGCCAGCAGCTTGCCCGTGAACTCGTCGGGCGAGCGGACGTCGACCAGGTCCTTGGTGCCGATGGCCTCGACGACCTCGTCACGGAAGGCGCGGATCGAGGAGTCCTGCTCCTTGGCCTGGTAGTCGGTGGCGGCCCGCTCCGGGACCTCCTCCACGAGCTCGCGGGAGTCGAGCTCCCACTTCTTGCGGCCGCCGTCGAGCAGGCGGACGTTGTCGTGGCCGTAGAGCTTGAAGTACCAGTAGGCGTAGGCAGCGAACCAGTTGTTGTTGCCGCCGTACAGGATGACCTGGTCGTCGTTGCCGATGCCCTTGGCGGACAGCAGCTTCTCGAAGCCGGTGCGGTCCACGAAGTCGCGGCGGACCGGGTCCTGGAGGTCCGTCTTCCAGTCGATCTTGACGGCGCCGGGGATGTGGCCCTTGTCGTAGGCGGACGTGTCCTCGTCCACCTCGACCAGAACGACGTTGGCGTCGTCCAGGTGAGCCTCCACCCATTCGGCGTCCACGAGGACGTCGGAGCGGCTCATGAGGAACCTCCTGTGCTTTCTGTGTGTCGCGTGTGCGGTCGGTGCGTCGCGTTCCGGGCGCGCGGTGCCCGGAACAGGGGTCTCAGGCGGCCTTCCCTTCCCTGACGACCCCCGGGTCTTCCGGAGGTGGGGAGGGAGAGGAGAGGCGTTACGCGTGGGAAAGGGCGGTCGCGGCGGCGGTGGCGAGTCGTTCCGGGCACGGTCCAGGGTGTCCTCGGGGTCGCCGACGGAGAACGACGGAGGAGAGATCCGCCGCGGGTTCGTCGGGGTCCGGGAGTGACGACGGACGAAGGCCGTCGTCTCCACGTGTGCTCGAAAGGGGGTGCCGGTCGCACGGAGCGAGCGGGGGCTCGGAAGTGGCCCGTCCGCCCTAGGGACACGGACAGAGCGCGGCAGCGACGCGGCAGAAGTCCACCGCTCGTCGCTTCGTCAGATACGCGCTCGTCAAGGAAGTCACGTCCTAGACGCTACAGCCCGCACGGCGATCTTGTCACGGGTGTCCTGGATCACAGGACGACCGTCCCAGCATGTGGGACGGGGGCCGTGGAATCGCCGGATTGTCGGACGTCGTCAGCGCACGGCCTCGCCGAGGGCGGCGATCACGTCGGCCTTGCGGGGCTGGCCTCCGGCCCTTCGAACCACCCGGCCGTCCGCGTCGAGCACGAACACCGTCGGGGTCCCCTGGACCTCCAGCCGACGCACGAGGTCAAGCCGGGACTCGGCGTCGACCTCCACGTGCGCCACCCCCTCGACCATGCCCGCCACGTCCTCCAGGACACGGCGGGTGGCGCGGCAGGGCTGGCAGAAGGCGCTGGAGAACTGCACGAGCGTGGCCCGCGCGCCCAGCTCGGCACCGAGCAGGTCGGGGCCGAGCGTCTCCACCACCGAGGCCATCAGACGGCCTCGGAGCCCATCAGCGGGACGTCGCTGCCCGTACCGGTGATCCTGAGGCCGTTCGAGGTGGCCTCCATGTCCCTGGCGGTCAGGCCGAAGGGCAGCTCGGGCACCTGGGCGCTGAAGGTCAGCATGTTCGAGACCATGGCGTCGACGTTGACGGGGACGTCCGCCACCTCGATGCCGACCGGGGTCACGTACAGGGTGTCCCCGTCGACGGAGAACTCGCCACCGCTGGAGACCGAGACGCTCCGGCCCATCTCGGGGACGGCCAGCTCGCCGTTGATGCGGGGCTCACCGTTCTCGGTCGTGATGGTCATGCCCTCGGGCAGGTACGGGTTGAAGTAGGCGTAGGGCACCACGAAGGAACCGTCCACCTGGCCGGCGGTCACGGTGGGCTGGTCCATGAGGTCGCTCAGCGGCGCGTCGACGTCGGAGGCGGTGGCCTCGATCTGCTCGACCGTCACACCGCCCATCGTGGCGCTGTCGGCCTGGATGTTGACCTCGGTGTAGGTACCGCTGACCACCTGGGGCAGGAAGGCCCAGCCCTCGATGGACACGTCCGGTTCGTCGGACATCTCCATCTGCTGTGCCAGGCGCTCGGCCAGGGTGTTCTGCGCGAACGAACGCGCTCCCACGTCAGCCACCACTACGAGGGCGGCGAGAAGGATCAGGAAGACGACAAGGAACTTGCGCATCGGGGCTCCCAGCAACTTTCTTTCGCTCCGGCGCGGCTCTCGGCTGGGTCATCCGGCCGGTCTCGGTCACACGCCATCGGCACCCGACGGGCGCCGGTCATGAAAAACCTGTAGGGAAGGGTACTTCACCCGGGATGAGACGCGGGGCGCCCGGAATTGGTTGCGCCGGGGGCGTGGTCACGGGCGGTACGGCGTCCCTCCGACCAACGCCGGAGGGACTTCCTGGGGCACGAAGTGCCTGGTCAGCGGGGCATCAGCATGGCGGCGAGGCCGTCCGTGGCAGCCGCGCCGGAGAGGGAGAGCTCGATCACGTTGGTGGCCACCACGTGCCCGGAGAGGCGGCGTGTGAACTCCATGACGTGCGGCTGCTGCTCGTGCTCCTCCTGGGCCAGCTCGTCGCGGTAGATCGCGTAGACGATCCGCTGGAGGGGAGCGCTGGGCACGGTGTGCGAGGCGAACAGCAGGGTGTCCGGCTCGCGCTTGGAGACCTCGGCCACGACGGCGTTGGCGAGCTGGTCGAACCCGCCGCCTTCGCCGTCGGCGAGCGTGTAGATGGTGATGACGCCGCGGACCTTGCTGGGCGCCGCGGCGGGCGCGCCCTCGTAGAGGTCGTCGTAGTTCTCGGCGTTGCGTCGCTTGCGGCGCACGGGCTCCTCCTGGGGCTCGTCGTCGAGTTCGTCTTCGTCGTCGTACTCGTCGTCGAAGTAGTCGTCGTACCCGTCGTCATAGGGGTCGCGGCGCGGCTTGGCGGCCAGCGCCCCGGCGCCCCAGAGGGAGGAGACCGCGCCGAGGACCAGCAGCGGGCCGAGGGCGCCCAGCCCCAGGCGTCCGACCACGACGGCGAGGAGCACGGAGAGCGCGACCAGACCCAGCACCGCCAGGTCGGTCCGCCCGGGGCCGCGGGTCCCGCGCCGCACGACGGCGACGATCGCGATGACGAGGAGGACGGCGACGAAGCCCTGCACTCCGTTGGTGAGCGAGCGAGGGATGAGGTCGTAGTGGTCTCCCAGCGGGGGGAAGGCCGCGTCGAACCGGCCGCTGATGCGGTCGACGCTGAGCACCACCAGGGGAACGATGGTCAGGGCGGTGACGAAGAGGCGCGTGGTGAAGAGACCGTTGGGTGAACGGACCGCGAACTCCATGGCGCCCCAGGCCGCGTAGAGCGGACCCAGGAGGCTGACGCCGATGTGCAGCAGTCGGAAGGTGAGCTGCCCGAAGTCGAAGAGCACCCCGATGACCGCGGCGCTGAGGCCGACGGTGACCGCCAGGGACGCGATCAGCCATGCGATCGCGGAGACACTGGGACGGCGTTGGGCATACGCGGTCAGCGCGGCGGTGGCGCTCCAGCCCACCAACGCGCTGATGAATGTCAGTCCTACCGTGACCATCCCGACCATGATGCTGCACCGCAAAGGGTGGATGTGCACCGCGTGCACTATTAGCGGGAAGCCGACCGGGAAGATCCCGCAGAGTGGAGGCCGAAACCGTGTTTGACACTGTGATCTTCATCACCAGGTTTGGCGCTCTCGCCCTGTCGCGGCATGGCACCCGTGGGTGGTCATAAGCTCGCAGTACGCGGGGAAGCGCCACCCCGGACATCCGGAGGGCTGCCTCCCCCACCACAGCCAGGAGAGAACCGTGTCACACGACGCCGTTTCCCCGAAACCGGTCGGCCCCGGAGCCGCTTTCTTCGACGTGGACAACACGCTCATGCGAGGCGCGTCGATCTACCACTTCGCCCGCGGACTGGCCTCCCGGGACCTGTTCACCACCAGGGACCTGATGCGGTTCGCGTGGGGACAGACGGTGTTCCGGGTGACCGGCAGCGAGCAGCCGGAGCACATCAACGCCGCGCGCGAGGCCGCCCTGGCCTTCGTCGCCGGACACGGCGTCGACGACCTGGTCGCGCTGTGCGAGGAGATCTACGACGACACCATGGCCGACCGCATCTGGGAGGGCACCCGGGCACTCGTGCAGGAGCACCTGGACGCGGGCCGACCGGTGTGGCTGGTCACCGCGACCCCGGTGGAGCTGGCACAGATCATCCGCCGCCGCCTGGGGCTGACCGGCGCGCTGGGCACCGAGGCGGAGTGCGTCGACGGTGTGTACACGGGGCGGCTCAACGGCGACCTCATGCACGGTCCGGCCAAGGCCGTGGCGGTGCGCGCGCTGGCGCGGAGGGAAGGGTGGGACCTGTCGGCCTGTTCGGCCTACAGCGACTCCTCGAACGACCTGCCCCTGCTGTCGTTGGTCGGCGACCCGCACGCGGTCAACCCGGACGGGGACCTTCGCCGCTACGCGCGCACCCACGAATGGCCGGTGCACGACTTCCGCAGACACCGGGCAGCCCTGAAGGTGGCCCTGCCCGCCGCTGTGGCGGGCGCTGTGGCCGGAGCCGTGGCCGTGCGTGCCGTCAGACACCGCAGAGCCCTCAGCCTGCGCTGAGCACTCCAGGACCTGCTCCGAGCACTCCAGGAGCGGGCCCGGCCCCGGGACCACGCGCGGTTCGCCGGTGGGACCCGCACGCGCCCACGGCACCCGCGACCGTCACCGTCGCCGATAGAACACGGGCAGAGCCCGCATGCGCTCCTCTCGCAGGGCGTCGCGGATCCTCCCGAAGAAGCTCGGCCTGGTGATCTGGGCGACCAGGAAGCGCACCGGACCGCCGGGCAGGCGCACGTGGTTCACGAGCGTGTAGGGCGCCTCGTCCAGGGGCTGGAGCAGCGTGGAGTTGTCCACCCCCACCCTGTCGACGTACCAGTGGGCCAGCTCCTCCCACACCTCGACCGCGCGTTCGGGGTCGGGGGCGGTGAAGTGGTTGAGCAGGTACGTGGCCGAGGGGTCGTCGCCGGTCTCACCGATGCGCCGCGTGTTGCGGGCGGTCATCAGGAGCTCGCCGTCGAGTTGGCGATAGGCGTCGGAGTCCAGCACGTCCGCCACGTCGTCGGGTGAGGTCACGGCGACGAGCAGGACGACGTCGTAGCCGGGGCCGCCCTCCAGCGGCGGCATGAGCACCGCCTCGTACACCGTGGTCGCGACCACCGAGGGCAGCTCCTCCAGTTCGTCGGCCAGCACCCGGAACCTCGCCAGGGTGCGTTCCCTCTCCTCGTCGCGCCACACGAAGGGGCCCCGTGCGGGCGGGGCCACCCGTGCGCCCACGTACACGTAGCCGTACGGGTGGGGTTCGAGGAAACCGGTCCGGTCCGACTCCGGGCTGTTCCTGGGCATGGCGTGCGCCTCCTCCGTCGCGGGGCGTGGAGGCCCCCTCACCGTCCGTACGAACGACTCTATCCCCGAAGCTTTGCCTTCCCCAACAGTTCGGGAAGACAAATCATATGATCGTAGACATGACTGAAGACAGGGCACCGGAGTCCCCGGACGAACGGGACCGCGCACTCCTGGCGGAGCTGGGCGTCGTTCCGCAGTTGGAGGTCTACTTCCGCCGAGCGCGGGTGGACATGCCCGCCGACATCGCGGAGGTGTTCTCCCTGCACGGACTGACCGCGCGCCACGGCGGAGTGCTCGGGCAACTGGCGGTGGTGCCGTCGATCGGCGTGAGCGAACTGGCCAGGCGGATGGCGGTGTCCCTGCCGACCACCAGTGAGCTGGCCGGAGACCTCAGACGCGCCGGACTCGTGGTGGCGGAGGAGGATCCGGACAACCGCAGACGCACTCTGCTGAGCCTGGCCGACGACTACCGGCCCTCTGTGGAGTCACTGGCGGCGGCGCGGGCGGCGCCTCTGCGGCGCGCGATGGAACGCCTGCCGGAACGGGACAGACAGGGGTTCGCCGCCGGACTGCGCGCCTGGGCGGACGAGATGCGCGACTGCTGAGGCCCGACGGGGCGGTGACTACCGGCCCAGGGTCGCGCGGGCCAGGGCCAGGACGTGCACCGGACGGAGCCCGGAGCCCCGAGGCGAGCCGCCCCGGCTGTGCGCGTAGGACTCGAAGGCCTCGACGGAGCTGTAGGACGGTGCCCAGTCCAGGGCGCGGCTGAGCGGCGCGGGGTCCAGCGCCGAAGCGCTCAGTCCCTCACGCACCGCGCGGGCGCCGCTGGAGCTGGCGTAGTCGATCCGTCCGTGCCTGGCCACTCCGCGCAGCACTCTGAGGCCGCGTGCGGGCACCGGGAGGCGCCGACCGCCGATACGGCGAAGGCAGTGGGAGAGCGGGACCGCGTCGGCCCCGGAGACGTCGAAGAACCCGGTCCGCTCGCTGAGCGCCATGCGCACGAGCGCCTCGGCCCCGTCGTCCTCGTGCAGGAACTGCACGCGCGGGTCGCGGCCCATCACGGTGGGCACGACACAGGAGTCCATGTAACGGGTGAGCGGGGTGTCCACGGAGGGACCGATGAGGTTCGCGAACCTCAGGACGGCCACGGACAGGTCCGGGCGGCGGCGCTGGAGGCCGCGCGTGTGGCGTTCGACCTCGGCCGCGTCGTCGGCGTCGAGGGTGGCGCTGGAGCGCACCACCAGCCGACGGACGGTGGAGGAGCGCTGGGCGGCACCAAGGACCCGCATGGTGCCCAGGAGGTTGTCCTCCCGGTTGGGGTCGTTCGTGGTGTCCAGGCCCAGGTGCAGGACCAGATCGGCGCCGGACTCGGCGACGATGCGGTCCAGGCTGCCGTCGTGCAGGTCGACGTGCTGGTACTCGACCCCGGTGGTGCCTCTCGGTGAAGGGGCGGAGTCGGCCCCGATCACCCGGTGCACACCGGGCCCCTGGCTCAGGGTCTGGGCGACCCCGGCCGCGAGGGGGCTGGAGACCCCGGTGACGAGTACGACACGAGCCATGGAGACACGTTCCTTGGAAGGAGACGGCGGTGGTCCGGATGGGCCACGTACCGCTCACCCCGACGGAGGCGACCCGGTGAAGGTGACCTGTGATTCACAACAGTGGTGCACCCGGAAAATTCCGTTGCCCCGGCTGACGCCGGGCAAGGGAAGTGAAGTGTCTCCGCGTCCGGGGCGTGCCAGCGGCCCGCCCGCGCCCGCGGAGAGACAACCTACGTCGCGAAAGCTCCTACTTCTTGTTGCGACGCGCCACACGCGTGCGCTTGAGCAGCTTGCGGTGCTTCTTCTTCGCCATCCGCTTGCGGCGCTTCTTGATGACGGAACCCATGGGATCACCTTCTCGCTGACGAGTGAGTACGGACATGCCGAACCACTGGTGACGAACACCTGCTGGCTCGGATGCGGTTGCTGGGCTCGCCCGGGCACACGCGCGCTGAGCGCGGGTGGCCGGTGCGACCGGGGCGGGCCCCGGGGAGGACGACGGTCACTTGTACACACGTCTACCGCACCCGTGGGCCCAGCTTACCGCTAAGGGCAACCCGGGCGGATCACGCCCCCGGGACGGACGGACCGTCACCGTAGAGCACGGCGGCCGGTTCGGCATAGCTGACACTGGCCAGTCGCTGATCCGCGAAGGTCAGCGACGTGACACTGGCGAGGTTACATTCCCGCAGGTCGGGTCGGTGCCACAGGCGCCTGCCCTCGGCCGCGCGACGGGCCATCCAGATCGGCAGCTGGTGGCTGACACACACGGCCTCGCGCCCCCAGGCGGCCCGACGGACGACCTTGATGACCTCGACCATGCGGTTGACGATGTCCTGGTAGGGCTCGCCCCACGAGGGCCGGAAGGGGTTGTACAAGCGCTTGAGCACCTGGGGGTCGCGCGCCGACTTGGAGGACAGCGACATCCCCTCGAACTTGTTGGCCGCCTCGACCAAACGATCGTCCAGGGTCACCGGAAGGTCGAACGCCTTCTGGAGGGGGACGGAGGTCTCCTGGGTGCGGTCCAGCGGCGACGAGTACAGGGCGGCGATGTCGTGGCCCTCGAACCAGTCGGAGGCCATCTCCGCCATCCGCTGTCCCCGGTCACTCAGGTGGTAGTCGGGGAGTCTGCCGTACAGGACCTTCTCGGGGTTGTACACCTCTCCGTGCCGGAGCAGGTGGACGACGGTGGTGGTGGTCATCGTGGAGGTACTTCCTTCCGGGGAGCGGGTCGGGTCAGCCCTGGGACTGGGCCTGTGCCGCGGCCCGGGCGGCCGCGGGCAGGGCCTCGACCACCCTGTCGACGGCGGCCTCGTCGTGCGCGGAGGAGAAGAACCACGCTTCGAAGGCGGCGGGCGGCAGGTAGACGCCCTGTTCGAGCATGGAGTGGAAGAACGCGGCGAACACGCTGGTGTCCGTCGTGCGGGCGCTGTCGAAGTCCGTGACCTCGCGGTCGGTGAAGAAGACCGTGAACAGGTTGCCGCCGCCCTGGATGCGGTGGGTGACGCCCTCCGCGCTGAGCGCCTTGGAGATCTCGCTCTCCACCTGGGCGGAGACCCGGTCGATGTGCGCGTAGACCTCGGGGGTCGCACCGCGCAGGGTGGCCAGTCCAGCGGCCGTGGCCAGCGGGTTCCCGGAGAGTGTGCCCGCCTGGTACACGGGTCCGTTCGGGGCGAGGCGGTCCATGATCTCGGCGCGGCCGCCGAACGCCGCGGCGGGAAGGCCACCGCCCATGACCTTGCCGAACGTCATGAGGTCGGGGGCCACGCCCTCCAGACCGAACCAGCCGGAGGCACTGACCCGGAAGCCGGTGAGGACCTCGTCGAGGACCAGCAGGGCGCCGTGGGCGTGCGCGATCTCCTTGAGGCGGGCGTTGAACCCGGCCCTGGGCGGGACGACACCCATGTTGGCGGGACAGGCCTCGGCGATCACGCAGGCGATCTCGTGACCGTGCTCGGCGAAGACGCGCTCCACGGCCTCGACGTCGTTGTAGGGCAGCACCAGGGTGTCGGCGGCGCTGGCCCCGGTGACGCCCGGGGAGTCCGGCAGGGCGAAGGTGGCCAGGCCCGAACCGGCGGCGGCCAGGAGGGCGTCGACGTGGCCGTGGTAGTTGCCCGCGAACTTGACGATCTTGCTGCGCCCGGTGAACCCGCGCGCGAGGCGGATCGCGGACATGGTGGCCTCGGTCCCGGAGTTGACCAGGCGGACCTTCTCGACGGGGGTGCGCTCGACGATCAGCTCGGCCAGCTCGACCTCACCGGGGGTCGGGGCGCCGTAGGAGGTTCCGGCCGCGACGGCGCCGTGGAGGGCCTCCACGACGCTGGGGGCGGCGTGCCCGAGGACGAGCGGCCCCCACGAGCAGACGAGGTCGACGTACTGGCGACCGTCGGAGTCCGTGAGGTAGGGGCCTTCACCCTTGACGAAGAACGGCGGGGTGCCGCCGACCGCCCCGAAGGCGCGCACGGGCGAGTTCACGCCGCCGGGAACCACGGCGGACGCCCGCTGGAAGAGCTCTGCTGAAGTCTGTTGAGTACCCACCTCACCAGTGTGTCAGCTGTGTTCTCCCCCGCGACCGTGACCCGCCCCGCAACGCACGCGTGCCCCGCCGGGGAGGACGGGGCACGCGTGGAGGGGGGTCAGTCGCGCAGGATCACGCGTACCAGGCGGTGGACGCCGGTACTGGGATCCGATCCCGGGGTCAGGAGTTCGGCTCGTTCGAGGGCGTCCCGGAATCCGTGCTCGAAGTCCTCGAACCGGGTCCGGCCCTTGCGCCACGCGGGGAAATGGGCTTGCAGTACCTTCTCGGCCTTGGCCCCGGAGCCGAGCGCCGCACGGTGATCGGCGAGGTGAAGGATCAGCCAGGTCTCGAAGGTCGGCGTGGAGCAGGCCGTCTCGATGCCGTTCCTCCGCGCCTGGTCGCAGAGCACGGTGACGTCGTCCCCGTCGGTGTCGAAAACCGCCCATACGTCGGTGTATTGCTCGTGTCCGGCGCCTCGGGCCGTGCGGAGAACCCATTCCCTCTGCGGGTGCTTCGCCTGCCGGACGTGCACGGTGTGGATCCGAACCCCGGTGTGCCCGCGCATGGAGTCGAAGTAGCCCTTCTCGGTCTCTCCCTCGCAGACGATCAGGTAGACACTCTGTTCCTCACGACGGGGGCCGCGGCGCCTGAGAGAGGTCTCACGCTCCCTTTTGGCACGCTTGCTCACCCGGACACACCCTCCGTCTCGGGAGTTGTCGCACGGTGGCTCAGTGCCGCGCGGAACAGCTCGTCGTCGATGTCGGGGACGGCTCCGTAGCGACCGACGAGGTAGCGGCGGGCCCGGTTGTCGTCCCCCCGGGGCTTGAAATCGCTCAGCGGGTAGAGGGTGCTTCGGCCCTGACCGTCCTTGTCCACGAACCAGATGTGGTCGCGTCTGAGCACTTCCTCGCCTCGTACGCGTCCGAGCAGAGCCGCGTCGTGGCTGGTGAAGATCAGCTGCGCCCCGTGGGGGTTGTGCACCTCGTCCTGGAACAGCGCGATGACTTTGGCGGACAGGTAGGGGTGCAGGCTGGCGTCGATCTCGTCGACGAGTAGGACTCCGCCGGTCTCGAGAACGCGCTGTGCCTCGTATCCAAGCGCGGTGAGAGTCCGGGTGCCCTTGGACTCCTCGCCCCAGGCCAGGGGGCGCGCACCTTTCCCGTCTGCGTGGTGGAACAGCAGTCGGGACGTGCCCAGGAGTTCTCCCGTTTTCTTCTGGATGTGGTACACGATTCGGGACCCTTGCACTACATGGGACGAGTGAATGTCTCCCCGCACGGTGTTGAGATACCCGCCATCTCCAAAATGGCTCTTTGGCTCCTCAAGCTCCACAGTCTGCACCCCGGTTCCAGCGGACCTCAGGAGTTCACTGAGAAGGACCATCTGGCTTTCGGAAACCTCTGGCTCGCCCAACCACGTGGGGGGGCCTGAGCTGCGCTCCTCCGCGAAGGTGAGGCCATCGGAGAACCACCGGTAGATCGGCTCGACGTCCTCGCTGGAGGCACGGGCGGCGACGGTCAGGAAGAGGATGTTGGGACCGGTGATGTCCCCGACCTGCCGGAGTTTCGCCGGGGTGCTGTCACCGAACGCGAACTCGTCCCCGTCACGCTCGAAGAGGACTCTCTTCCGGCCTTTCGGGTAGACGTACAGCCACTCCTCGGTCACGCGCTGGTCGTCGATGGCGAAGCCGTAGGTGTGGCGTACTCCGGAGAGTTTGAGGTCGACCACGAAGACCGAGGGCTCCTTCCCCGACTCCGTGTCGAGGGCGAAGGGCACCCGAGCGATACCACCACCGGGCTCACCGCGGTTCATGGACCACCGCACGGTGTCCCGCATGAAGACCAGGGCGTCGAGCAGGTTGGACTTTCCCGAAGCGTTGGCTCCGAAGATCCCCGCGACGGTCGTGGCCTCCCAGTCAGCACTCTCCGGGCGAGCGTCGTCGTAGACCGGCGTGAGGAGCAGTTGCTGTTCCTCGCGGATGGACTTGTGATTCTCCACGCGAAAACTCAGCAGCATTGGCCACGACCCCCTCGTTTGACGGTGGCTTGACCCCAGGTCCTACGGAGAAACCACACAGGAGAAGCATGCCACGTACCTCGGCCCGCAAACCTCCCGCCCCGCAACGCACGCGTGCCCCGCCGGGGGGAGGACGGGGCACGCGTGGAGGGGGAGGTTGGCTCAGACGTTGCTGTGGGAGTCCTGGCCGATGCGCTCGGCCTCGGGGCCGTGCTCCGAGCCCTGGGCGCGCACCAGGGGGCGCAGGCGGTCGTTCTCGGCCAGTTTGTCGACGACCGCGGTCATCGGGCGGGCGGCCAGCAGCGAGACCAGGGTGGCCACGATGGCACCGACGAGCAGGCCCACGGTGACGTCGTGGGGGTAGTGGGCGCCGACGAAGACCCGGGAGAAGGCCTCCAGGACGGCGAAGACCGCGGCGACGACGGCGAACCGGCGCCAGGCGACGATCACTGCGGCGGCCGCGGCACCGGCGATGGCGGCGTGGTTGCTCGGGAAGGACCAGTCACCGATGGGGTCGCACGTGGCGATGGTGTTCAGGTCCGTCATGGCCTGGCAGGGGCGCAGCTGTTCGAAGAACGACTTGATGGTCCTGCTGACCGCGTAGGCGATGACGGTGGCGACCGGGGCGAAGAGCGCGAGGCCGACCAGGCGCGAGCTGACGGAGCGGGCTCGCCACCAGGCCATGAGGAAGAGGATCGCGAACACACCGAGGAAGAGGTCGGTGCCCCATTCCGCGGCCGTCTGCATCCAGGGGTCGAGTCCGTCCGCGAACTCGATCACGGATCGTGACCAGGCGGCGCTGACGTCGAAGATGTCGGAGACCATCTCTCTCCAGGGGTGGTACGGGGAGGAGAGTCGCCCTGACGGCAGGGGGAAGACGGGGCGACGTCCCGGTGACGGGACTCCCACGAGCGAATGAAGGGAAGGTCCTTATCCTGTCATCCGCTCGACCCCCCTGAGTCCCGGGAAGCCGAACAACGAAGAAAGACACATGGTCAGCCCCCGTCGAAGTGACACGCGGCCCCGGCCGCGACCCCGCGTTCTACCGAGAAGTAACTTGGGTCCCGTCCACTCGCTCACTCACGGACCGGAGCTGGCATGGCAACGGACTTCACCACGGCGGACCTGATCGACGACCACGGCGACACCCTGCGCAGCTGCTCCACGCAGTTCCGGCAGTACGGGGGGCACCGGGTGTTCTCCGGACCGGTCCGCACCGTCCGCTGCCACGAGGACAACGGCCTGGTCAAGCAGATCCTCAACACCCCCGGCGAGGGCGCCGTCCTGGTGGTGGACGGCAACGGCTCCCTGCGCAGCGCCCTGATGGGCGACATGATCGCCGAGGCCGCCGTGCGCAACGGCTGGGCCGGGGTGGTCGTCAACGGCGCCGTCCGCGACACCGTCGCCCTGGGCGGGCTGGCGCTCGGGGTGAAGGCCCTGGGCTCCAACCCCCGCAAGTCCCTCAAGGACGCCGCCGGACGCCAGGACGTACCGGTGACCTTCGGGGACGTCACGTTCGTCCCGGGAGAGTGGCTCTACAGCGACCACGACGGAATCGTGGTCAACGCCACCGAGGTCTAGGTCGTACTTCTTGGATCATTCCACGCTCGGGCCGTCTGGCCCGTTACGCCAGGACTGGTCCCCGACGAAGGGCACCGCGCATCCCAGCAGGATCACGGGCATCAGCAGCACCCCCGTGAGGGCCGCCCACCGGGGCTCCGGAAGGAGGCCGACGGCCCCCGTGAGAACCCCGACCGCCACGACACCCCCGCCCACGGACCAGCGCGCCCGGTTCCACCATCGGACGGCGGGGGTGTCGTGTCCCTCACGGGCGCGCACCACCAAAACCAGCAGGCCGAGGGCCATCAGGAAGACGGCCAGGAGGAGGGCCATCAGCTGGTCGGTGGACATCGGCAGCTCACGCCCGGACTCCGAGTGCAGCATGACCACGTGGACGGCCAGCAGGAACGCGGCCAGCACGGCCAGGTGCAGGTCCAGCAGCCTGCCCAGCGAACGCCCGGACCAGACCGGCAGCCGGAGCGCACGTTGGAAACCGGCTCCCAGGCGAGCGCCGACGGTCAGTGCCGTGACCAGCAGCAGGATGGTCCCCGGCACTACCGTGGTGAACAGCCAGCGGGGGGTCATCGTGGGCTCCCCGTCGAGCCCGACCTTCCCGCTGGGGACCACCTCCGGAATCTCCGGCCACAGGGTCACCGTCACCCCCACGGCGACCAGCGCCATGAGCGAGGCAAGGACCGCTCCGACCCACGGAACGGGAACAGCTCCACTTCCGACAACGGTTTCCGACGAGTTCGCCGCCATCCGACTCCCACCCTTCGATTCACGCTCTTTCTCGATGGGAGAAACGCTAGGAATTCCGCGCGGCGGGCGCATCGACCCGGGGGCACGCACAGGTCATGTGCCTGGCCAGGGGAGGTACATGCCGGAGGTCATGGTCCGAACGTGCCCTTGTCCATGACCCTTCGCGCATTCTCGTGAACGGCCCCGCGGCTACTCTCGAAGAATGCGGAAGAACGATTCCCTGCCCGACCTCTCCTCCTGGGTGGCGCTCCGCGCGGACCGCCCTCCCCGGGTCCTGAACCTGCTGTTCTGGGCTGCCGTGGTCTCCACCGGACTCACCTACGGGTTCGTGTTCCTCGTCGCCCCGGAGTTGTTTCCTTCCGGCGACCCGCTGGTCGACGTGGTGATCCTGGTGATCATCGTGTGTCTGGTGGTCTCCTGCGCGCTGTGGCCGCTGCTGGCCTGGTCGCCCTCGGCCTGGTGGGGACACCGGGCGGCCAGCGTCCTGTTCCTGGCCGTGTCCGTGTTCTCGCTGGCCTCCAACAACTACACCGTGCTGGTCCTGGTGTGTCTGGCCACCATGAACGCGATCGCCGTGTTCGGGATCGCCGGAGCCTGCGGCTACGCGGCCTTCCTCGGCGGGGTGAACCTCCTGCTGGTCCTGTTGGTCCCCGGCGACCCGCTGCTGATCGGCCTCGTGACGACCGGCAGCTCCCTGGTCCTGGTGCTGGCCTCGGGCCTGGTGTACGTCGCCCTGCTCGTGGCCTCCCAGCGGGCCGAACGGACCCGGGAGCTGCTGGCCGAACTGGAGGAGGCCCACGCGGAACTGGGCCGCCACGCGGAGCGCGTGCGTGAGCTGACCGTCTCCGAGGAGCGGGCGCGGATGTCGAGGGAGATGCACGACAGCACCGGGCACTACCTGACCGCCCTGGCCATGACGCTCTCGAACGCGTCGCGCTTTCGCACCGCCCGCCCCGAGGCGGCCTGGGCGGAGGTGGAGCAGGCCCGGGAACTGGCCCGGGACGCCCTCACCGACACCCGCCGCTGGGTGCGCGCCCTGCGCCCGCTCCAGCTGGAGGGGCACGCGGGCACGACGGCCATGCGGGCGATGGCCGAGTCCTTCGACGGCGGCGGTGCGCGCATCGTCTTCACCGATGCCGGGGCCTGGCCTCGTCTGTCCCAGGAGGCAGAGCTGGTCTGTTACCGGGCGCTCCAAGAGGGGCTGACCAACGCGATGCGTCACTCCGGTGGAGACCGGGTCGAGGTGGAGGTGGGCGGATCGGCGGAGGGCGCGTGCGTGTCGGTGACCGACAACGGCACCGGCGCCGAGGAGGGCGCGGCCCGAGGCGGGTTCGGCCTGCGCGGCCTGCGCGAGCGGGTGGCCTCCGTGGCCGGATCCATGGACACCGAGAAGCCGCCGGGTGGCGGGTTCCGGCTCCTGGTGACCGTTCCCGCCGAGTCCCGGGCCGAGAGCACCGCCCCGGTCATGGCCGGGGGTGCCGGGTGAGGCCGGTCTCGGTGCTGATCGTGGACGACCAGATCCTGCTCCGGCAGGGCCTGCGCAAACTGCTGGAGATCGAGGACGGCGTCGAGGTCGTCGGCGACGCGTCCGACGGGGTCGAGGCACTGGAGTTCCTGGCCTCGGCGCCGCCGCCGGACGTCGCCCTGGTGGACGCCCGTATGCCGCGCATGGACGGGATCGAACTCATCACTCGGATGCGCGCGGAGCATCCGGGCGTGCCCGCGGTCATCCTGACCACGTTCGACGACGACGAACTCGTCTTCGGCGGGCTGCGCGCGGGCGCCCGGGGCTATCTGCTCAAGGACGTCCCTCCCGAGGAGCTGGTGCTGGCGATCCGCCAAGCCGCGCGGGGCGAGACCGTCCTGGGCGGCCCGGCCGCGGACCACCTGGTGGCCGCCCTGACCGCTCCCCCGGCACCGGTGCCCTCCCCCGTGCGGCCGTCGGCGCTGTCGGAGCGCGAGTGGGAGGTGGCGCGCGTGGTGGGCACGGGCGCCACCAACCGGGAGATCGCCCGCACCCTGTTCATCACCGAGGGCACGGCCAAGAACCACGTCACGAGCATCCTGCGCAAACTGGACCTGCGCGACCGCACCGCACTGGCCCTGTGGGTCGGGGAGCACCGCGCCTGACCGGCGACGTCAGACCGCACAGAACTCCAGGATGGGGTCCCGGGTGTCCGCGACCCGCGAGAGCGCCTTGGCCAGGCCGGGCTCGTCACCGAAGTCGAGTTCCACCAGCACGGCATGGACCGCGTCGGCCCGCTCGGTCAACTCTCTGACCGGACCGTCGCGGGAGAGGAGCTCCTCCAGGGCCTCGACGTCGAGTAGGTGCTGGTCCAGGTCGGTGTAGTGCTGGTCCTGGAAGGGCACCCCGTCGACCAGCAGGTCCTGCTCCAGGGACTCCGCAGCGGTGTCCACGACGTCGATGTGCGTCTCGATGTCGGCACAGAGGCTCTCCACCCCCTCGGCGTCGACACCTTCCGGCTCGTCCACTCCGGAGGTCTCCGCGACGGGACGGGGTCCGAAGGGGGCCGGCCCTCCGGGGACGCACCCGACGGCCAGGAACAGCAAGGGGAGGAGGGCGGGGAGGACCCGGGCCCGCGCTGACCGGGACCGGCGCGGGGA